>JAACFF010000429.1 GCA_009937635.1 Chloroflexota bacterium | reverse complement strand
GCAGCAAACCCAATATCATCGCCGGTGGTGCTCTCGGATCCTCTCTTGGGTCTCGCCAATGTCGAAAGTTTGGAAATCATGACTCTGGAATCATTTCCGGTGCAGATAGATGTTCGTATAGCAGGCGTGCACCCCAACGATTGCACTGAAATTGATGAAATTGTCGTACAGATGGATGGAAATTCCTTCAATGTGGTGGCGATAGCCATGCAGGAGCCTGGAATCGAATGCAATGATGTTGTGGTACCCTTCGAGGAAATTGTCTCGCTAGATGTTTATGGCTTGGATGCCGGCTTATACACGGTAAATGTTAACAGTATTCAAGGCTCCTTTGCTTTAGATGAAGACAATCTTTTACCGGAGGAAGATTCAGCGGACGTGACTGAGCCAACAACCGAACCCACGGCTGACCCCATAGCCGACCCCACGGCTGAACCACCGGTTGCCCCAGTTGGCCCAACTGGGGCAGAGACGTTCGCGATTACCGGGCTGGTCTGGCATGATCTATGTCCCGTCGCTGCTGAAGATGACGCCGAGCTGGCCGCCGGATGTGTCGAGTCGGCCGCCGGAGCAGTGCAAGCTAACGGTCTCTTTGAAAATGAACCCGGCATTGCAGGAGTTCGAGTTTCAATAGGTGAAGGCACTTGTCCCTCAACGGGCTATGGCATTAACATCACAGGCATCGATGGCGAGTTTAGTTTTGACAACCTTGCCCCGGGAACTTATTGTATCTCCGTCAATTCTGAAAACCCGCAGAATCAGGAAGTTCTTTTGCCAGGGCAGTGGACCGCTCCTGTATCTGGACCCGCTCAAACTATAGTCAACCTGACCCAGGAAGAACCGCTTCAAACCGTCAATTTCGGCTGGGATTACCAACTACTTCCAGCAGAAGTTGATCTAGCGACGTGCAGTAATAGCTTTGCGTTTGTCGCAGACGTTAACATCGATGACGATACAGTTTTTGCGCCTGGTGAACTATTCACAAAAAGGTGGCAGTTGCGTAATAATGGCACCTGTCCCTGGTCCAGCGAATATTCCATTCTTTTTGTTGGCGGCGATCAGATGTCGGCCGATGAAAGTATCCCTCTGGCTGAGGCTGTGGCTGTTGGGCAGACTATCGAAGTTGCCGTGGACATGATTGCGCCGCAAGAACCTGGTACATATCGTGGCAATTGGCAAATTGCCAATACAGATGGCAATCCATTTGGCATTGACGGCGTCATTGAAGATGCCTTCTGGTTGAGAATTATTGTCGAAGAAGACGCGACGCCTGGTGCCACGGCCGAGCCCAATTCAGGTGCCATAGGTGGCGTCGTCTGGGACGATTTTTGTATCAACGGCAATCCTGGACGCGGCTGCCAGGAATCTGGCGAAAACAGCGGTTTCTACACCGCCGACGGCACTTTTGACGCGTTGGAAAGTGGCTTGGGCGAGATCATTATCAGCCTGGCTGAGGAAGCTTGCCCTGCCGACGGAACTTTACCACCAGCAGGTGCGGTAATCAGCACGGCCGTTACTGATCAAGATGGTCGTTACCTTTTCGAAGGTTTGTCAGAAGGGACCTATTGCATTTTTATGGACGCACTGAGCACCGAGAACGTCGATTTTCTCATTCCAGGAAACTGGACTTGGCCAGCTGCGGGGGTAGGGCGCTACACATTTGTCCTCGATCCTGGAGAGCAGGCTCTCGATCGGGACTTTGGTTGGGACTTTGTAGAGTAATCGAAAAGCACGGGCAAGACCAAACCTGGTTCGTTGTGTGCTGACCATCTTTCACTATACAAGGTCATGAATTCATGGCATACTTTTAGTGAATAACAGCATTTCTTGATCAGCGAGCGGCGAAGGGCGTCTGGCTCCGCTGTTTTCTAAGGCAATGTAGACTTTTCCAGCTGAATTAGGTAGAGGAAGGGCGACATGACGAGCGACGTGTTGTCACCAGGTGAAACGGATGTGGCAAGAGCTTTCCATCAGTCCATTATTGACGGCATAGTCGATCCGATAATGGTCATTGACACAGATTACAACATCATATTGATGAACCGTGCTGCACAGGCTTTTGCGTCGGCCGGGAAAACTCAATCCCTTCCTTTGTTTTGCTACCAATTGTCCCACCATCTAGATGTTCCTTGTGACGGAGAGGCACACCCATGTCCGCTAATGCAAGTGCGCGAGTTGGGGAGACCTGTGACGGTTGTGCATGAACATTGCCAAGTCGATGGTGAAACGCGGATGGTCGAGGTAAATGCGGCGCCACTACTGGGATCAGATGGCTCCTTTCAGGGTATTATTGAATCAATGCGCGATGTCACAGAATGTCACCATGCGCAGGAAGCCTTACGTAGGAACAGAGATCGTCTGCGTGCTTTAACAGCGCAATTGGCCGAAGTGTCGGAGGGGGAACGTCAGCGATTATCGCGTGAGCTCCACGATCAGGTGGGCCAGAATCTGACGGCCCTTGGCATTAACTTGAACATTATCCGCGCTGAAATTATTCTCGCGGGCTCTGCACCGCTAATTTCACGTCTGGATGATTCACTTTCGCTGGTGGAGCAGACAACGGAACGTATTCGGGATGTCATGGCTGACTTGAGACCGCCCGTGTTGGATGATTACGGATTAGTGGCAGCCCTGAATTGGTACGGACGGCAATTTGGTCAACGAACAAATATCAGCATTACCATAGAGGGCACGGTTCTGTCACCCCGCTTGGTACCTCGTGTAGAGAATGCCCTCTTTCGTATAGCACAGGAAGCACTGGTTAACGTGTCCAAGCACGCCCAAGCAACTGGGGTAGTGGTCACGGTGCAAGAACATGGTGGAATCGTGCGCATGGTTGTAGCAGACGATGGCGTGGGCTTTGATCCCATCTATGGGGCAGAGAGTGATGGAAATCAGCGATGGGGGTTGATTACGATGACGGAAAGAGCTGAGGCCGAGGGAGGTCGTTGCCGTATCGAATCCGACGCCAACCGGGGAACGCGAGTGGTAGTCGAGATCGACCGGTGAGCATCTCCGTTTTTCTGGCTGACGATCATGCTGTCGTTCGTGACGGGTTAAGAATCTTGTTGGATGCTGAACCAGACATTCATGTCGTTGGTGGCGCGGCCGACGGCCGTGAAGCAACACGCCAGGTTGTCCAACTTTGTCCCGACGTTGTAATCATGGATATCGCCATGCCCGAGTTAAATGGAATCGAGGCCACCTCAGAAATTAGCGCTCTTTGTCCGTCAGCTCGCGTCATCATTCTTTCTATGCACTCGACCACAGAACATGTGATCCGCGCACTTCAAGCTGGAGTTTGGGGGTATGTGTTGAAGGAATCAGCCGGCTTCGAAGTGGTCAATGCCGTACGCTCTGTTCACGCTGGACACCGTTATCTGAGCCCCAAAGTTACAGACAACCTGGTCGACCAGATTATTCAGCAACCAGAGCATCCCTTCGATAGTCCGTTAGCGCGGCTCAGCCCGCGTGAAAGGGAAGTGCTTCAGTTGGTGGTTGAAGGTCAATCCAACGCCGAGATTGCGCAGAATCTTTCGCTGTCCATCAAGACTGTTGAGACCTATCGCAGCCGCTTGATGATTAAGCTTGACGTCCACGACCTGCCTGGTCTGGTGAAATTCGCCATCAGCCATGGCCTGACACCCTTGTAGGTTCGGTTCATGTTATTCGCTCCGTTTCTGGAGTCCAACTTTCCCTACATCGACCATCAAACTTCCCTGACAGACGGCCACACCCGATTCTGGCAAAATATACAATAGCATAGCGCTGCGAATATACGGGTAAATGGAAACAACTATCCTAGTAGTAGATGGTTACGAAACGGTGCGAACGGCCTTACGAAAATGGTTGGAAATAGAGTTTCCTACAGCCAATGTTTTAGAGGCGGTCAATGGTGCAGACGCAATTAAATGCATTGCTCGGCAGGCTCCTAGCATGGTGATTATCGATGTTCTACTGCCAGGGTCAAACGGCATAAGTGCGACTCGAAAAATCAGAGAGAAGTTGCCGCTGGTGCCCATCGTTATTTTGTCAATGTACGAAGATGAAGAGTATCGTGTTGATTTGACGAAAGCAGGGGCAAATGCCTTTATACCGAAGCGGCAAATGCATACTAGATTAATTCCAAGAATAAGCACGATGCTTGATGCGGTTAAGGTTTAACCTTGGAACGGCTGAAACAGAGCGTTACGTGTGTAAAGACAAGAAATGTTCGCTAATCAATTCGATAGGGGAGCCAGCAAGAGACGAAGGAGGTTTCCATGATCTCGCCTGAAACATTGCGCCGCTATCCTTTCTTTTCCTGCTTCAGCCATGTCCAACTCGACGAACTGGCAATGGCGGCCGACGAACTTTATGTCGATGCTGAATATCGTTTTTTCGACGAGGGAGAGGCGCTGATCCACTTTTTCCTTCTCCAAGAAGGCTCCGTGAAATTAACCGTGAAAATTCCTGACCGTAATGCCCGGCAGACGATGGCCATGCATGTTACCGGTGACCTTGTCACCCGGGACATCGCCGTCGGAACCCTGGGAAAGCATGATGTATTCGGCTGGTCGGCTCTTATTCCGCCCCATGAATCCACTGCCGGGGCGCAAGCCTTGATGCCCTGCCAAGTGATAGCCATTGATGCCAGGCAACTTCGGCCAGCTTTGAAAAGGGATTGCCAATTTAGCCAGCTATTGACGCTAAAAGCGGCCCAAATCGTGCGTGAACGATTGCGCGTGAGGCGCATAGAATCATTAGCGGGCTACGTAGAGCATACCTAACTATTCTGGATCGGCAGATTGGTTATAACACCTCAAAATCCAAAAAGGGTAGGTGAAAATCACACGAGCCCATTGCGTCCATTAGCCATACTTAATTTAAGCAGCATTAGTACAACTATAAGTATAACCTTGCAAAGGTGGTGAAGTGAGATTATCATCAACTCCTGACTCAAGGACATCCGCACAACGT
>JAACFF010000428.1 GCA_009937635.1 Chloroflexota bacterium | reverse complement strand
GCAATAACAGATGAACTCCTGATCGTTGACGACCCAGGGGGAACACCCGTCAGCAAACGGATAGACGTTGGCGATCTCCTAAGCCTTGAGTTTGGGCAGGTATACACCACCGGCGGCGCCGGCACCCAATCACCAGGCGCAGCCTATGCTCTTTGCACTCAGATCGCCTCCGACGGCCTCTCTTCTGCAGGCGTCACCCCCGACGCAGCCAACAACAAGATCACCATCACCAATACCGGCCACTACCTCGTCGCGTTCCAAATATCTTTTGTTGGCGCCAATAGCGCCACCTGTAACGCCCGTATCTATTGGAACGGCGCAGCCCAAACACACATCACGCTAGAGCGTACCATGGGCGCGGCCGCGGCCGTCGGCAGTGGATCGGCCATAGGCATCGTGGACGTGAGCACCGGCGCCACCGACATAGACCTGAGAATACAAACCACATCAGGCGTCTTTGATATCAAAGAGCTACAGTTAATTGTCGTCAGAGTAGGCAATACATGACGGCAGGAGACAGGAGACAGGCGTCAGGCCTGATACCTGGCCCCTGAAACCTATAGGAGAAACCCATGTCCACAACCCTTGCCGCCATGGTAACAAGACTGCAAATATCCCTCAACGACGAAGGCGCCGCTACATGGGATACAGAAATGATCGCCACGTTCCTAAACGATGCCATACGAGACTATTCTAACCACTTTCCGCTACAATCAACCGACACCATAGCCATGACTACAGGTACTGCTGAATACGATCTCAACACTGATTTTCTAGGAGTAATCAGCGTTGAATACCCAGATGGAGAAGATCCGCGAGAGTATATGATCAAGCGTCCTTATACCCATCCTGATTTTTGGACCGTTGAAGGCTATTACGACATTCTTCACAATGATGACGACACCAACCCCAGCCAGATCATATTTTCTTCAGCCGTACTCACCACTAAAAACGCAGTTATTGAATACCACGCCCATCACGCCTTAATCGCCAATACCGCCAGCATATCAGGAACTAATACTGTACCGCCCCACCACCAACATTTGCTAGTTCACTTTGTCCGCTGGCAATCTTCCCTACACCTGGCATCGGCCGAGCAGCAAAGCCCAACCAGCAACAGCAGCCTTCTAATGGCCCAGCTGGCCCAAAACGCCCGTAGAAACGAGCTATCCTACGCAACGGCCGTACAGCAAGCCATCTTTGAATCCGAAGCCCGCGAGTCCATCAAGCAGCCCTGGACCGTAAAGGGAACAGGAGTCGGAAGGATCTATTAGTATGACCAACTCAGAGAATTAATGACTAAAAGAAGCAAGCGTGACCGAAAATTTCCAATCCAGCCGGCTTTACCTGGTGATGATGATACTCTAATCTACAAAATCTTTGTCGATACTGGCCCTGGCGCATTTGACAGCAGTTACCTCGTCATTGGCGAAACAGTCTTTCTCTCAACGGAAGGCATAGAGATAGTAGCATCTACCGATGGCAATTACGCCGATCAAAACGCCTATACCTTCCGCGACAGCGATGGTCGCGACATCGGCGGCGTATACGGCCGTGATGACACAGGTCAAAACGTCATAGGCATCCGCGCCGTGGATCCCCCGGCCGCCGGCGATGATGTCTTCGTAGAACTTGTAGCCCATGCCGATCCCACAAACGTCTCTACCGCCGCCGCTACCGTCAACCTGCAGGCAACAAGAGAAGGCGAGAGTACCGATACTTTTATCACCGTCACCAAAGACAACAGCAGCAGCGAAATAGACATCACCACCAAGACCGCATCCGGCCGCGTCAGAGTTCACCCCGTACTCAACATCATGGGCCGTAATTTTGATCTATGCGATGTCTACATCAAAGGTAGCAATTTCATTATCAAGTACAATGACGGGGGCACAACGCGTTATAAATACCTGGATCTCTCAGGGACAGGCACCACCTGGAGCCACAGCAGTACGGAACCCAGTTGAAAAATACGGACCACTTGTGAATTGTCCCACGAGAGGGGTTGCCTGAATGCAATGCTGTCTTTACTTCTGTTCTGTTCCTGGCAGACCGTAGGCGCTCTCGATCAACTGGCGTAGTTCGTTCATGAACCTTGCCGCTGGCGCACCGTCTACGATGTCATGATCAATGCTGACCGTCATGTGTAAGATATCGCGAATCTGGATCTGATCATCGAAGACGGCTGGCTTCCGGGCGATGGTACCGAGCGTTACCGTGAGTGTGAAGCTGGCCATGGGGATGCCCCAGGCGCTGCCTTTTCCGAACATGCCCACGGCCGTTACCGTTATGGGGCTGGAATACTGGCGAAGGGAGCGGGGAAAGCGCAGAACGATGCGGTAAAACAAACGGCGTAGGAATGTAGGAAGCCGCAGAAACCAGCGCATGAAATCTGCTTCCATCGTTTTGCCAGGTCTGGTTTGCGCGGTACGCAACTCGTCATTAATTTGCCGAAAGCTACGTTTGTTGACCGCTTTGAAAATGTGTGGCATGGGTGCTTTGCGGCCGTTCATCTCCGCTTCTATCATGCTGTTGATATTTACATTTTCAAAGATGATCAAACGGTTGCGCCAGTCGCGGTAAGCGTGTACGTGTGGGTTTGACGTGACGGCTTGGCCCAGGCAGTTGATAATAAAAGCGGTGAAGGAGAGTTTTTCCCCAGTTGTTTGCCGGTGGTGGCGGATAATGGTGCGGGCGTCAGAAACATCTATTTCAAGCAGCCCATGGACAATATGCGCGCGACGGCCCAAGTAGCCGGCATCAAAGGCCCAGCGACGCATCGCGGGGATGGGCTCAATATCGACCTTTTCAGACTGCTGGCTCATCAGCGATCCTCCCGTAAACGTGTTATCCTGCCGCAGCGTAGGCAGCTCGAAGCCGGGCCAACAACCCGTTGTCCATGTCGCTCTCTTCGTGTAGCGAAATGTAGTGTGTTTGGGATGTACTTGCGGTTGAATTCCATACTTGACCCTGTTAAGATCATTGTCTGCGCCTGGATTTCCAACGTCCGCTGGGTGCAATACACGGTACCTGCATTGCACCACGCTGAAAACCAGCTTGAACATTATAACGGTGATTAATGATACCGAATTCATGATTAACTCGCCATATCAGGGCGTGAATGATCATGTCCACGACGGAGACAAATAAGATGAGTGACTATATCCTGCCCTTGCAAGCGCTCTTCACGGAAAATGCCGATCCCGAACAAGCAAAGCCAATGGCCAAGTATATGCGCGATCAGTTTGAATACCTGGGCATTAAGACACCTCAACGAAACGCGCTCTTCAAACAGTTTCTAGCAGAAAATGGTTTGCCTCCCGCTGACGAGTTGCAGCCGGTGGTTCGACAATTGTGGCAGCAACCGGCTCGCGAATACCAGTATGTTGCCCTGGGGCTGCTGGAGAAGATGAAAAAGCAAGTGACTCCAGAGCACATACCACTTCTTGAATATCTGGTCGTTACGAAATCTTGGTGGGATACGGTCGATGGTTTGGCTGCAAACGCCGTGGGCGGGTTGTTCACACGGCATCCGCAGGCGCGCGACGCAAGCATCGAGCGCTGGCGACATGAAGAGAATTTCTGGATAAGGCGCACGACACTGCTCTTTCAACTGCGCTACAAGCACAATACTGATGAAGATCTGCTCTTCTCGTTAATCAATGAGAATTTGGGCTCTGACGAGTTTTTTATCAACAAGGCGATCGGTTGGGCATTGAGAGAATACTCGAAAAGCAACCCCACGGCCGTTATTGAATTCGTCGACAGGACCCCCCTGGTGCCGCTGAGCCGGCGTGAAGCACTTAAGTGGATGAAGAATAAAGGTCTGCTCGTCGATTCGTAGTTGGTCAAGGAGTCGAATGGGCGAATGGGCAGGCTAGCGAACTATGGCGTGGGGGAGTGGGCGACAACCAGGCATAAGGATGTAAGATGATTGATTTGTTTAGCGATACGGCTACGAAGCCGGGTGTGGGAATGCGCGAGGCGATTAGGAAGGCCGAGGTAGGCGACGAACAGAAAGGAGAAGATCCTACTGTAAACCGCCTGTTGGATATGGTAGCGGAATTAACGGGCAAGGAGGCGGCGTTGTTCCTGCCAAGCGGGACGATGTGTAATTTGGTCGCGATCAAGACGCTCACGCAGCCAGGAGAGACGATTCTTGTCGAGCAACTGGGGCATATATTACGCATGGAGTCGGGAGGCGCAGCCCTGGCTTCGGGCGTGATTGTGGAGACGATCGACAGCGCGCATGGACAATTCAGTGGGCAAGATGTCCTGCAGGCGATGCCAGCGAATATGGTATATACGCCGCCGGCAACTGTCCTGTGCGTGGAGCAGACCCATAACTTTCGTGGAGGAACAACATGGACGGTGGCTGAACTTGAGGCGGTGGCGGAGGTTGCGCATGAAAACGGCCTGGCCGTTCATATGGACGGGGCGCGGCTGATGAATGCGGTGGTGGCCAGTGGTGAGTCTGCACAGCGCTTTGCCGCTCCCTGTGATTCCGTGTGGATTGATTTTACAAAAGGGCTTGGCGCGCCAATGGGGGCAGTCCTGGCCGGATCACGCGATTTTATCGAGCGCGCACGCAGATACAAACATGTTTTCGGCGGGGCGCTACGCCAGGCGGGCATCGTTGCCGCAGGCTGCATTTACGCCCTGGAGCATAATGTGGAGCGTTTGCAGGAGGATCATGAGCATGCCCAACTGCTGGCTGAGGGTTTGAGTGAAATCGACGGGGTACGGGTGACCAACCGCGTGGATACCAATATTTTATATTTTGACACGACCGGCGCGGAAATGGAGGCGGCCGTATTCCAGTCCGCCATGCAAGCGCGTGGCGTTAGCTTCAGCCATGTGAACGATCTAATGCGCGCCGTAACGCATCTAGGTGTCTCGCGGGAGGATATTGAGCAGGCGGTTGAGACGGCGAAACTGGTTCTGAACGGCCGTTCTTCCAGAAGTTGACATG
>JAACFF010000427.1 GCA_009937635.1 Chloroflexota bacterium | reverse complement strand
AGTTACCAATCATTTTCTCGAGCTTGAAGATACCAAAGTTACCGTTGCTATTGAAGAAGATGGAAGCAGGCGTCTAGAGAGCGAATGTGCTACTGTGTGGCTAGCTCCTGGAGAAGATTTAAAAACTGTGGATCTGAATATGCTGAGATTTGATCTCCCTGATGAACTGCTCCCGCTTTGGCTCAACAGAGCAAGAGAGGTGTTAGCAGCTCAGATTTGTGAGAGGTCTGCATGTGGAAAGCCAATAGTCATTGAGGCCGGATTTGGCAAGATTCCGTTTGACCATACATTATCTGATTTTTTTAATTGTCTAGGCGATGCAGGCGTTGGACCTGATTGCGCTAAATGGATTATCGTTGAAGCTGGTTTTGCTATAAGATCAGAGAGAAATGAAAAACGGCGAGATAAGGTGCCGATTGATGTATTCGCTCAATATGCCGCCGATGGTGGTGGTTTAGATCCTGAGTGCCAGCATCGATTACAAGTGCGGGGAACAAAAGTCAAAAGAGTGCCTAACGATCACGATGACATTGACAGATTCAGAGCTGACATAATTGCCGCATTTGAAGAAATGTTTGAGGAGGAGCTTGTGCAAAGGGCCTAAGACAGGTTGTTTTCCATTTTCCTGGCCAAAATTGGGTTAAAGGCTCGGAACCTGCCGTATTTTCCGGATCGCTTCATTATGAGGTAACAACATGGACTGGTGCCATGTCGAAGTAGCCATCGGGCTGCAGTCAAATAGATGAGAGAAACAAGTAGCATAAAACGAGCCTTTGATTTTCTGGTGGCACACGCTCAAGAAAGAAAACATTTTTCAGTTGAACAGTTTTCTGCTGAAACTGGATGGACTATCGTCGAGACTCAAGCGAACATTCCCAATCGCCTGAGCGACCTTGTATATGAAGAGCGAGGAAAGCATTTTGCAAAACCTGAAATGCTACGCGTGCGCTATGATGATTTCAAAGAGCTCTTGTATCAGAATAGACGTTTGTTTACAGATTACATCCTGGAAGTGTCGTCGAGCATTTTGATTTACGAATTTTTCATGCCCCTCTCCCGTGAAGATAGATTGCGTGAAGCGCTCGACAACCTGTTCTATCGAGACACAATCGAGCAGAGAATACAAGAAATTGGAATCTCACAAATTCGTGCTGGCCTCAAGTTGTCTTCAGAGATCTCTGAAGACAACATACGAATGCTCGTATTTGATTTTATGGAAAGTACGATTGGCGGCTACTCCATATACATGGTGAATGGGCGTTATAGAGCAGATGCGCTTGCCTCTCGTGAAGAGGTCGTCGCCCGATCATTCGCATATGGACCTTACATCGTTGACGAGACGACCGCAATTGTAAGGTTCATACTGCCAGTAGAAACAGATGCCGGGAAATATGAGTACGGCAAGATATTGGAACCTGCGTCTATGGCGATTGGGACCAAGAAGCGTGCCGAGTTAATGAGCTGGCTGTTTCTAAACTTCTTTGCAGAAGCATTGATTCGTGTCGTACGTGAGGAAGATGAAATTTGGCTGCTTGAATCAGGTATGCGCAGCGCGTTTTATAGATGGATCCGCCGCAACGAATAGACTGGTGGCAGACGATGAGTAAAACTCAAAAGCAGAACAACGGCGCAACTATAGAGCGTGAGGGTAGAGATTTTATTTGCTGCATACGCCGAAGATTTGAACCATCACCGGAGGGCAGCAATTGCCGATCGTTAGCCGTCTGAAGGAACCCACTCATGAATCAAATACTGGTCATTGGCGGCGCGTCATTCGACGTGTTGCACCTGCGAGAGCGTACGGTTGCCACTGCGGGCGGGGCGGGCATGTATACGGCGATGGCCGCCCGTCGTTGTGGAGCCCAGGCTGTTCTATGGGGCCCGCGACCTGAACCTTGCCCCGAACGTTTGCGGCCTGCGGCCAGCCACTTGAGCGAGTGGCTCGGTCCGGCCGTCTCGCCCGCTGAGCTGCCCCAATTTGAGATTTCCTACCGCCAGGGAACAACGGAATATCTGCAAGCATCGCTTGATATTGAGACAGCGCTTTCACCGGCAATGCTGCCGTCTGATCTATCGAAGCACGATCTCGTGCATGTGACTCCCTTGGGCGACGCGCCGGCCCAGTTATCTTTTATTCAAGCGTGCCGGCAGCGTGGCGCCAGACAGATTTCCGCTGGGACAGGTCTGTTCATTGCCGGCGAAAAGCCCGCAATCGTGCGCACCATAATGGAAGAGAGTGACATCTTTTTTATGAATGAATTGGAAGCCAAGGCCGTCTTTGGTTCGCTTGAAGCTGCCCGCACCGTGCCAGGAAAAGTTCTCTACGTCACTGAAGGCCCAGAGGGTGCGCGCATCATTCAAGGAGCGGCCACCACGTCGATTCCGGCTGTTGTCGCTGAGGAAATCGATCCAACCGGCGCGGGCGATACCTTCTGCGGCGCGACGTTGGCCTACTTGCTAGACAAAAAACATCCCATCATGGCCGCCCGTTACGCCGCAGCCCTGGCCGGGGAGATGATCACCCAGGTTGGTCTGACCGCGCTCTTGTCCACCGATCCACCCCCGGGAGCGCCGCTGGATAAGCGTGTCAATATCAACGCGGGACAGGTGCGCAAAGTTGCCGATAAGATCGCCACCCTCGCTGAAGTGTCTCCGTTTTCATTTGTCAGCCCCGAGCTTCCTCCCTCCGGCCATCCCCAGACCCTGGATTATTTCTTCGCTGCCACTTTGCAGCAGTTCGGCTTTTGGTCCCAGGGCGATGGCCGCTATCACCAACCTATGATTGCCAGCATCGACATGGCCCAGCGCAAAGGCTCGGATTATCTGTGGCAGGCTTTCAACCGCCGTCTGTGGCAAGACTCTGATTTTTGTTCCCCTGAGCGGCAAGCGAATTTTAGTCGAGAGGAAATGCTGCAACTTTTTCGTGCGGATGACGGCGTCGATCCCATGGCCGCGGTGGATCTGCATTTGCAACAGGCGCAGCAGTACGGCCGTGATATGCTGGCGCTGCAACTTACGCCACAAGATGTGCTGCACAAGGCCCTGACAGCCCCTCGACCCTTGGCGACTTTCCTGGATTTGCTCGATCAAATTGGTGGTTACAAGGAAGATCCCTTGCGCAAGAAGAGCAATCTACTGGCCGTAATCCTCAACCAGCGCCCCGAAAACTTCTTGCCCTTTGGCGGAGATGAACAGGTAGCGCCAGTGATTGACTATCATTTGATGCGCTCCTGTTTACGCATTGGCCTGATTGATGTGATTGACGAGCAATTGATAAGCAAATTGATCAATAGGCAAGTCGTTTCAGGCGCCGAGGAGTGGGCTGTTCGGTTTGCCGCCTATCGCGCCATTGAACAAATCGTCGCCCTCTCTGGTAGGAGCACGGGAGCGGTGGATTGGTTTTTCTTTGGCGCACGCCAACGTTGCCCCGAAATGTCTGAACCGCAGTGCCATTTATGCGCGGTGGATCCCATCTGCGCCCATAGCAAGATGTTGTTTCAACCCGTCTTGCGCACAAGTTTCTATTAAGCTCAATCTAGCCTGCCAAGTGTTGGAAATGGGACCCGGACGAGAGAGGACGAGAGCAGAACTCAGGAAGAATCAGCGTCCAAATAGGTTTCTCGCAGGTAAAGTGAAATGATAGCTATTCGCTACTCAAATTGGCGCTCGCATCCCCGCGAAACGGCCGTGGCTATGTTGGGGTATTGCAACTGCCTGCCATCGGACTTGACGGCCGTCTACGAGACCTTGACCAAAGATTCACAAGCAGGCACTTCCCTGTCATAGGAAGCTGTACAAAAGAACGACAGCAGCTTGCAAGCGCGTGATCCGGAGGAAATGGAGCGGCATCTACAAGATCACCCCTTTGTTCGTACTGCGGATTATGAGGTGGCGACTACCTTGAAATTGTAGGTAAACTCGAAGCTCGTGGCCGGCGGCCAAAATTCTTGTCTCATTGACATAAATTAGTGATAATGACCGTTTCTGATGCAAACGGGTTGGTACAATTTTGCCAGAAGCGAAACGGTAAAACTGGAAGGCTGACCGCCAGGGGCCATGATAATGTTCCTAAGGCGTTTCGTAAACTATGCGACTATTTGAGATATTGATGTTGGTGACGATTTTGCCGGTGCTGCTGTGGCCCTTGTCGCCCTGGCGACGACCGCGTTGGGTGGATTTCTTGCCGGCAACGGCCGTTCTCTTCCTGATCATCCAGCTTCTGGTTGAGGGGTACCGATGGCAAATGCTGCCCGCCTATCTGTTGGTTGTCGCTCTGTTCCTGCTGACCTTGCCTCGTTTGCGATCACCTTCGCCTCGCGAAAAGAAGGGGTCAGGCTGGGTGATTGCCGGCAGCCTATTGGGTTTGCTGCTGTGGCTGGTGGCGTTGGCACTGCCTGTTCTGCTGCCCGTGCCCCAATTGCCTGACGTGACGGGGTCTTTCGCCATCGGTACACAAACATTTCACCTGACGGATGAGAGCCGTGATGAAATCTACACGGACGATCCGGGCGACAAGCGGGAAATCATGATGCAGGTATGGTATCCGGCCGAAGCGGATGCAGAAGGAGAAACGGCCGTTTATCTGGACGATTTAGACGTGGTGGGAGCTGTGCTGGCCGAGCGCCTGGACCTGCCCGCTTTTTTGCTGGACCATGTGAACCTGGTAGATGTGGGCGCACAGAATGATGTGCCCGTGCTGGCGGCAGACGCACCCTATCCTGTTCTCGTGTTCTCCCATGGCTTGCGCGGGTTTCGCGGCCAAAATACGACTATGGCGCGCGAACTGGTGAGCCACGGCTTTGTCGTGGTTACAATTGACCACACCTACGGCAACGTGATCAGCGTCTTCCCCGACGGCCGTGTCGCTTTTTACACTCCTGAGGTGCTTTCAGGGGATGGCCAGCCGCCGCGTACGAGCAACACCCTGGTCAATGTCTGGGCTGATGATATCGGCTTTGCTCTAGATCAGTTG
>JAACFF010000426.1 GCA_009937635.1 Chloroflexota bacterium | reverse complement strand
CAGGCGATGAAGGCTTCTTAAGCTGGCGTCGCACATCTTTCCAGGTCTCTTTCACCTCCGGTACGTCATCGCTGGTGATCTCTTTGTCACTATAACGCGCCTCAAGGAAGGCTTCTGTTAACTCGCTAACTTCTTCCTCTACTTCCGGCCACCCATCTTTTAGGTCCTCAGCATACTCGAGCGGCGTTTCGGCCGATTCTCGCTTGACACCTTTTTCACCGGCCCGGCGCACAGTTGAGAGGTAGAAGTAGCGAATCTGTTCCCTTGGGGCAAGCGCACTCAAGCGAATAAATCTCCAGCGGCGCTTGCGGTCTTCACCTTTTTTATCGCGTTTCCTTTCCCGAGCTAACCGGACAGGTAACTGCAGACGTACTGCTTCAAACCGCAATCGAAATCTCCAATAAAACTCTTGCAGCCAGGATTTGAACTGCTGCCAAAGCTCAGCAGCAGATTTTATGTGGCTGAGATTCTTGCGTTCCCGCAGGAAAAACAGCAACGCCAATACAAGGACGACGGCCAGAATACTCCAAAAGGCGGAACTAAAAACCATTGCCACTATTTCGCCAAGAGAAGAAAGTTCGGCTGGAGGGTTGTAGCTTGGCACTTCCGGTATCATTGGTGGCAATGGTTCGACCTCTTCTATAGGTTTGTTGGATAGAAGCGAGAGCAGCAGGACCACTGGTATCGATAGCAAGAAGATAATGCCGTTTATGATAAAGAGTAAGACATATATGAGCGCACGCAGAATACGGCCAATCGCCAGTGTGGGTCCGATGGGTAGAAAGGCGGCGATTAGTCCGATTAGAAACAGTATTAGCAGGGTTGACCGTTGCCACCTACGCTCCATTTGTTCATCTTTGGTTATGTTATTGACAAGCCAGCGCGCATTCATTTCCATTAACTTTGCTTGACTTAGCAACCAGAAACCAATACCAAAATAGAGCAGCATCATGATCAGTAAGATTGGCTGCAATCCTAAACTACCCATGGCCAGGGGGTTCTTGAAAAAATCAAAGGAACGGATCTCTAAACTGCTCAAACCTACGGTAATGGCGAGCAATATACCCCCCCACACCCAATACTGCGCAAAGCTATTGACAAGTTTGCGACGGCCACCTTGAATAGGTTGATCTTCTGAGATCGCTTTCCGTTGCGCCAGAGGCAAACTATAGTAGCGTAGTTCAAACTCGCTTACTTCAAGGCGGCTAAAAATCTTGCTGAGGACAACCGCCAACCGCCAAGTAATCAGGGTCAGTAAGAGGCTAACAATAAACGGGCCGTTCATGAAAAAGGCCAGGGGGTTGCCCAGGTAAATCCGTAAATCAGCAGCACGCGGAAACGGTTCGTTGAATACGATTCCGCTCACTATGCGCACTAAGATTACGATCAGAAACAGTTCTGCGGCGCGATAGGTGGTGCGGTCGAGCCGCAGGCGGTCGGGATGTCTCAGCCAGTTTGTGGTGTAGATTGCCTCCAGCGCTACAAGCAAAAGGAATATCAGTAGCGCCGACCATCGTTGATCAAGGGTTACGCCTCTGATAAGGGCAACCACGCCTGTTAACAGGGAAAGCACTAGAATCGCCAAAGATAACGGCCGAATCACATAGCGCATCCACTGGCTAGCACGATATCGTTGGCGTAACATGAGCAACGATTCATCGTCAATGTTCTCCGCCGTTCTGGCCAGGTTTGACATGTGTAATCTGCTCATAGTACAACCTGCCGCCTGGGTCGCCGCCATATATCCAACCCGGAGCTCCTGGTCACATTGAAGGCGCGAAAACCGAGTCGCCGCGCTCGCTCTCGTACCAGGCCAAAATCAAGATCTGGCTCTACAGTAACCAAAATGGGATTATAGCCAGCACGCACCAGACGATGTAAGGTCTGGCAAGTTGCTTCATCCCCTCGGGCGGTGATAGCCAAAATAGTCACGCCCCAGCTCAAATTGAGGCAAGCGCTCGCAGCCCATTCGTCGAACGGTACTGTTTGATCGCTCTCAATCCGCGCCAGACGCTCCAGAATCTTCATTAAATGATCACGGCCGTTACGAGGCGCGATGGCGGGTGGCATCAAATTGATGGACGAGCCATCCATGCTTTTCTGCTGAAGAAGACGGCCGCTGTCCTCATGAAATGATGGTTCGTCGCCGTTGCTGGAACTTTGTAGAGGATCGATTCCATTACTGATCAAACCGGCGGGCTGGCGCTGGTCGATGAGATGAGCAGCCAATGAAGCCGCGGTCACAATCGCCCATTCTGTATGGAATCGCCAATCCCTCTGTTCGTAATTATCTTTGTGCAGGTTGAGCAATATGGCCGTCTCCAAGGAAATCGCCGGTTGGAAGCGTTTCACCAGCAGATGATCCGTGTGGGCGCTTACTTTCCAGTTGATATATCGCTGCGAATCGCCCGATTGGTAATCTCGCACGCCCATCGGCCGTGCCGGATCTTCGAACAGACGTTGGCGACTGGCGATGGTGCCAAAAGGCAGGCGAGAAGGAAATCCAAGGTTCGTCAAAGAGATGATTTGCGGGTAAATCGTGAGGTAATCCGCATCCAAGAATCCGCTCTTGCCACTTACCAGACCAAAAAGATCGCCGGCCGTAAGGCGTAGTGGCCCCAAGCAATAATAACCTCGGCGTCCGGCCTGCACCTGATAGGCAAACTCCCGTTCTTGTTTTCCGCCTAGTGTGATCACTTGTTGCAACGTTTCCCCAATGCGCAGAGCGGGCGGAATGCTTTCGGTAAACTCCACCCAGGGCAAAGGTAGCCGTCCTAAGTTTTGCCAGCGCAAGCGAATCGTTACGGTTTCGCCAAGAAAGACATGATCGGTGAATTCTCGACTGAGGCGCAATTGATTTAAGGCTCGCGGAATGGCCCACTGGCTTAACGCGTAGATGCCAATGCAGACATAGACAATGTAGTAGATGAAATCTAGGCGCAGTAAAAAGGCTATGATGAGGAGGACGATGATTAAGCCGGTCAGACCCATCGCTTCATTACAACTCCCCGATTTCCAACGGGGCTTCGGTAAGGATATCGTCTAATATCTTGCTTACAGACTTGCCGCGAAGTGCGCTTTCCGGATGCAGTAAACAGCGGTGGCTCAAAATGTCTGGCGCGAGATGTTTGACGTCGTCAGGCAAGACATAGTCCCGGCCTTGCAAGGCGGCGTACGCCTGGGTTCCGCGGTATAGAGCATGACTGCCACGGGGGCTTGCACCCAAAATCAGGTCGTTGTTCTGGCGAGTCGCGATGACGATCTGCACGATATAATCTCGAATCGTATCATCTACGTGTACGTCCCATATCTGACGGGCCAATTGGGGAATCCGTTGCCCATCGACAACCTGTCCAATTTCTTCAATGGGGTGAACGCCGCCGAGATTAAGGAGCATCTGGCTTTCTGTTGCCAGATCTAGATAGCCAAGCGTGAGCTTCATGAAGAAGCGGTCAAGTTGGGCTTCGGGCAGAGGAAATGTGCCTTCGTACTCGATGGGGTTTTGTGTAGCGATGACGAAAAACGGCCGTTCCAGCCTACGGGTTACCCCATCCACCGATACTTGCCGTTCGCCCATGGCTTCCAGCAAAGCTGATTGGGTGCGCGGCGTAGCGCGGTTAATCTCATCCGCCAGGAGGATATTGCTAAAAGCAGGTCCAGGAATGAACGTAAAAGCACGCTGTTGCTGGTCGAAAATGGACACGCCTGTAACATCATTGGGCAACAAATCAGGCGTGCATTGCAAGCGCTTGAATTCAATCCCCAGGCTGATAGCCAATGCGCGGGCCAACATCGTTTTTCCTGTACCCGGCACGTCCTCTAACAACAGATGCCCTTCGTTCAGCAGAGCAACCATCAGCAACTCAATGGCATCCCGTTTGCCGATGATGACCTTCTCGACGTTATCAAAGATCTGTTGGGCGAATTCCTGTATTGCTTTCATAGTAGCCTTGCTATCAGCTTGCTGAATCTTACCATATCGGCAATGAGAATACGAAGCCTTCACTATGGCGCAAAGGATAACTATGCGTTACAAATACGGCCGATGAGCGAGCAACAAACCCTTGTTGAATTCCCGATTGATACAGCCTTCGACGTCGAGCTGGCGAACCGCTTGGCGCGCCTGGAAACGTATAACAAGCATTACTACCGGCCTAACACCTACTTGCACAAGTGGTGGGCGCGCAGGTGCGGCACCACCTTTCGCCTCATCCTCAAGCAATTGGTAACCTCGCCAGAGAAACAAGGTTTTTATACGCCAGGTGGGCTGGAAGGCAAAATCATCCTCGATCCCATGATGGGAGGCGGCACGACGCTGCATGAAGCGCTGCGTTTAGGCGCCAGTGTGATCGGCATGGATTTAGATCCCATCCCTGTCTTGCAAGCCGAGGCTACGCTGTCGGAAATCCCGCTGCAAAATCTAGAGACGGCATTCTCAGAATTCTACGATGCCCTGCGAAGCGATTTGGCCGACTATTTCACAACCGCTTGCCCACAATGTGACACGGTGACCGAGAGTTGGTACGTTCTATACGGTGCTCGACGTTCCTGTGACTGCGGTGAGATAGTAATGGTTGATTCGCTCGTTCTGCGCCAGGAAGCAAACGGTTCTACCCTAAGACTTTGTGCGCAGTGCCGGCAACTGGTCAGAGGCAATGAGTCGTGTACCTGCGCTGAGAAAAGTGAAAAGCCTCTCGTGGAGCGAAGCAGTCCCGTTTGCCCAAAATGCTGGCAGAGCCATATTGAAAACTTGAGTCTGCCATATTACTCGCGTTACGAACCGTTGGTTGTGTCAGGGCACTGCCCGGATCATGGGATGTTTTTGCGAGCCCTGGACCAGATCACGCGCGATGCTTTGGAACGGGCTGATGACCGTCGTCCAGCGCTAACACCCGCGCATGATTTTCAAGTGATCGCTGGCAGAAAATCGATACAGTTGTTGCGCCGTGGCATAAATAGCTACCTGGAACTCTTT
>JAACFF010000425.1 GCA_009937635.1 Chloroflexota bacterium | reverse complement strand
AGATCGCCGGCTGGCAGAAGTACAGGTGGCTTCTTCATCCCTTGGGCGCATTTATCATCACCCGCCTGGCTATTTTTGCGGCTGCTTTCATAGGTCACGTCATGCTGCCGGCTGATCCGGGCCATTGGGAACCTGGCGCCGGAAATATTTTCCTCGATCTATTGGCCCGTTGGGACAGCCAATGGTATCAGTGGATTGTGCAGGAAGGTTATTGGCTCAGACCTGGGCAACGCAGCAATGTGGCCTTCTTCCCACTTTACCCGATGGCTATTGATCTGGTCGCTCCATTTGTGGGCAATAACACGGTTCTGGCGGGTGTTATTGTCAGCAACGCTGCCTTCCTGGCCTTGCTGATGGTTCTTTATCAGTTGACCAAACTGGAGAGTGGCAGCGACCAGACGGCTCGCCGCACGGTTTTCTATTTGGCGATCTTCCCGACCTCATTCTTCTTCAGCATGATGTATACGGAAAGCTTGTTTTTGTTCTTCATGATTGCCGCTCTTTACTTTGCCCGGAAGCAGTTGTGGGTTTGGGCGGCGCTGATGGGCTTGCTGGCAGGCACGGCTCGCATCGTGGGCGTGCTGACCTGGGGTTTGATCATGTGGGAGTGGCTGCGCGTGCACGGTTGGAACATTGAAGCGATCCATCGCCAACAATCCTGGCGGAATTTGTGGGACGGGCTAAAACGGGACTGGATTGATATTCTGGTAATTGCGGTTATTCCGTTGGGACTCCTAAGCTATATGTTTTTTCTGCAGCAGAATTTTAAGGATCCTGTGGCATTCTCAACCGTTCAATCAGCCTGGGGGCGAGAGAATATTGGTCCATGGGCGGTCGTTGCTCGCGATATTCGCGTTTTATCCAGCGAGGGAATGGGTTTGGGTAACCTCTCGCGCATCCTTAATCTGACGACGATGGCTGTCATTCTAGGAATGTCTGTCACAATTTGGCGCCGTCTTGGCGCCGGCTATGCGCTGTTTACGCTGCTGGCTCTCCTGATCCCGGCAACGAGCGCCAGCCAAAGTCTTATGCGCTATGCCGTCGTTTGCTTTCCGGTGTTTATGATTTTTGGGATGTGGGGCAAGCACACGGCATTTGATCGCGCTTATACCACGAGTGCGGCCGTGCTCCTGGGCGTTTTGACAGTCGTATCTGTCAATTGGATCTTCGTCGCCTGATCGTTTTTGCCGCCTGCCAGGGGGAGATTCTCGTGCTTTCTGACCAATCCTGTCAGAAAGTCTGTCAGCCGTTGCTGCGATACTGTAGACAATACAAAAATATCAGTTACCAAGAGAAAAGACGCAATATGAAACCATTACTGAAATACCACAGGTCGCTATTTTCTACACGCCGTTACACAGTTCTTGTTAGCCTGGCCATTTTCTTGGTCGGGTTGATTTCTTTCTCTGGCGGTGCGGTGGAAAAGGTTCTCGCCTCTCCGGCTGACTTTAAAAACACGGATTTTGTCGCTTCCGCGCCGTACACATACAATCATGCAACGGGTGGTGGTGCTTATGACGATCGCACCATTGGCGACCTAAACGATGTAGTTGAGCAGCTGGAAGGGGCGCAGTTTAGCTGCAATGATATTGTGACCTTTTTATTTGTCGTTGAGATGGAGGCTGCCACAGTTGATGCGGTGCAAACGGCCGAATTCGATCTACGTTTTCTTGCTGACAGTACGGGACAGACCGGAGCAGCTATTGCTGATGTCTTGTCTGCAAAGGTGAATTATGGTCCTGTTCAAGGCGGCGACGGTTCGGGGGGTACAGACAGTGGCATCAATGATGATGGCGGCAGCACGGCGACGCTGGTATCGGAAACTTTAACCGGTCCACTTTTTACCGCTGGGAGCGATCTCTTGGCGACAGTTCGTGTCACAGATCTCGAAGCGGGAGAAACAGTGGTAGTAAGGGTTGATACAAGGATAGGCTGCAAACCCAATACATCCCCTACCGGAAATCTCCAGGCGCAATTGGACGCGGGACGCGTTTTTAGTTCGGGTGCTGCTCTTTCTACTGGCAAGCAGACCATTCCATTCCTGCGCATTGGTGATATCGCCGGAACTGGCGAGCCCTTGCTGCAGTTCACGAAGACGGTCACAACCGTCAGTGGTATTTGCGGCCAGGATGACGGTAAAAGCCTATCCGCAGATCTTGGCGATACCGTAAAATACTGTTACGTCGTCACCAATCTTGGCACCTGGGATCTTTTTGATGTTCAAATAAATGATGACAACGCCACAACCGCGACGGCGTCTGATGATTTCACGGTTCCTTTGCCAGGTTTACAAAATCTTGATGGACAAGGTGACTTGGGCGATGTTGCCGCCGGACAATCAGTATCAGGCGAATTCACGGTAACTTATGGCAGTGCGGGGAACTACACCAATACAGCCGACGCCAGTGGCAATAATGGCTTATCTGGCGGAAACTTTACGGTATTGGCGGAAACTGATACGGCAAATGTTAGCTTAGCTTCAAGCCCCGATGCCGAACCACTTACTTGGACCAATGATACAGTCTTCGTATCCTATGAAGATCTAAAGAATACCGGTTGGTCTGACTGGGATTACAATGATTTCGTCGTGCAGATTGAAATTCGCAAAGGTTTAACAGCGGATAACAATCTCGGTGCACTAGAAATTAACTACGAAGCTATCGCCCGCGGCGCCGGCTACACGCACCGCTTTTTGCACGAACTTCCAGTAAGCGGCGGTGGTACAGCTACTGTAACGGTTCGCAATGCCGGCAATCAAGTTGTCAGCCAGGAAACATCTTCGTTTGGAAGCAATACGACTTTCACGATCTTTGAGCGAACCCGCACCGCATTGCCACCATTGCCGGGCTATTTTGACACGAATACACGGAGCAGCCAAAACCAGCGCGTGGACGGCTATAAAGCAACATTGGCTGTCACACTCGATAATCCCGCAGCCAATGCCGCGGGCGCACTTCCTCCCTTGCCATGGGATGCTTATATTGAAGTGTTGAATACGGGCGAGGAAGTTCACCTGGTCATTCCTGGCCATCTGGACAATGTACAGACGGTTAACGGTGCTTATGATGCAAGCAATCCTATGCTTGGATATGATCTTCCTCTTGCACAGGTATTTTATGACACCTGGAAGTGGCCGCTTGAGTTTGCTGGCCTTTGGCGTGGATATCCCCGCTATGTCGATTACTTTGGAAGTGGCGGGACGACAAACCAAGATTGGAACATTTCTGCGAATTCACTTCCGGACTGGCTGTGGTTAAATCAGGGCAACGCCCCCAATTCCCTGGCACAAACTACTGCCGCACTTGATAAGCCTGACGTACGATACTTTGCCAGTCCAGTTACGGCCGATCTTGATGGTGATGGTCAAACCGAGATCGTTATTGGTAACCTGATCGCAAACCAGGTCGAGGTCATTGATGCGCTGGGGATTAGCCGCCCCGGTTGGCCCAAGGATGTTGGCGGCGGTGTAAAGGCTGCCGCGGCCGTGGCGGACCTTGATGGGGACGGGGATCAGGAAATAGTTATCGGGGCTGCTGACGGCACACTTTATGCCTGGCACCATACTGGTGAAGAAGTCACGGGCTGGCCAGTTTCCGTTAGTGCTGAATTCCGCATCTTGGCTACCCCTGCGATTGGCGATCTGGATGGTGACCAGAAGCCTGAAATCGTAGTACCCTTGGCCAACGGTCAGCTGTTTGCTTACAAAGCCAATGGCCAGCTCATGGCTGGTTGGCCTGTCAGCATCGGCGGAGTAATCGACAAATTCGACAGCCAAGTAATTAATAGCTCTCCAACTATAATTGACCTGGACCAGAATGGACAAGTTGAAATTATTGTAGGCTCCACAGATAAACAGCTATATGTCTTCGCTGCTTCTGGCATTCTGAAGTGGACTTTCCCCACAGACGATATGATCCTTTCCAGCCCCGTAGCCGCCGAAATTGATGCCGATACAGCAGGTAAGGAAATCGCATTTGGCTCCGGTGATGGTTACTTCTACGTCTTGAGCGAGGATGGACAATTGCTATGGAAAAAAATCACTGGCTGGACCTTGCGTTCTTCACCGGCAGCTGCAGATATCGATGCTGATGGCGATGTCGAGCTTCTTATCGGAGGTGATGATGATCGCTTATGGGCCTGGCATCATGATGGGAGCCTGGTTGCAGGCTGGCCACAATCTACTGGAGCCGACTTGTTCTCTTCCCCTGCTGTTGGCGACCTGGATGGAGACGGCGACCTGGAGATCGCGATTGGTTCGGATGATGCGAATGTCTACGCCTGGCATGCAGATGGAACGACACTCAAAAATTGGCCAAAGAAGACCAGTCTCTCCGTCAAAGGCTCTCCTGCATTGGCAAACCTTGATGATGATGCTGAAATGGAAGTCGTTGTTGGAGACCTAAGCGGCAGTAAGTATATCTGGAACTACCTGCCGCCAGGACAAGCATTTCTACCTTTAATCGGCCGCTAAATTGATTAATACTTAACAGCTGGCGCCTAAGATCACGCAGCAAGATATTGTGGCTTAGGCGCCAGTTGGTTTTTGATTATGGGGCGGGAACCGCCGGGAAAATATATCCGGTTCCCCATTCGGAAATGATATACTCCGGTTCCTTCGGGTTTTTCTCTATTTTCTTGCGTAAGCGATAGACGTGCGTGTGGAGTCGCTCTTCATAAGCTGTGTCCATAGGCCATATTTGTCGCAATAGGTACTCATTGGTCAGTGTGCGTCCCGCATGTCGCATAAGCACGGCCATCAGCTTGACTTCAGTTGGTGTCAGTGGCCGTTCTTCACCGGAAACGACAATCCTGGTGTTACCCAAATCAACCTGAAGATAATCATCTACTCTGGTTATTGATTCCAAGACGTAACTGTAATCGGGTTGGTTGCGAAGGACGCGCCGTATACGGGACACAAGTTCATCAGCCCGTATTGGTCCATCAGTTGGTTTGATTATGTAGTCATCAGCCTGAATAACATCGAAAGCTTTGACAATTGTTTCTTCGTCACCGGCTCCGCTCAACA
>JAACFF010000424.1 GCA_009937635.1 Chloroflexota bacterium | reverse complement strand
AGTTTTGTCTAGTTTGGTATCTAGTTCGAATGAATGAGGAGTTAGGAGTCAGGAGTCAGGAACCTGACTCCTGATGTCTGATCCTTTTACCCTACTTTGCCTCATCTTCAGGCTCAACGTCAGCAGCTTCTTCTGGTTCAGCTTCGGTCACTTCTTCCGCTTCAGCTTCGGCAGTATCTTCCATAAACAGATCTGCTTTGGCTGCGGCGTCTGGCGCTTCTGGCATGATGATCCACAAAATGATATAGATCAATATACCCCCACCAACCGCGAAGCCGAACAAAACAAACAGCACACGGACGAGGGTTGAATCGACATTAAAATACTCTGCAATGCCACCACAAACCCCTGCCAACCAGCGATCGTCAGCGGACCGGTGCAATTTCTTAACATCATCAGACATAGGTCACCTCCAAAAATTAGATTAGACGCGTTCCCTTGAACCCCGTAGACTTATTCTAGCAGATGACACATCACAAAGATAGTCTCACCCTCTTGAAGGAGGACGCAATTTGAAATCACAATTATTAGCAGAGTGGCAAGCATTTCTCAGATATGAAGATACACCGGGCGCAACTCCTCCAAATATCTATCTCGCAGGTCTGATTTTAGCCTCTCAGCCATGCTTTGCATCTATCGTTGTCAAGCATCCAGCGTTGGCCGCGGTTCGTTCCATTTTCGTCGATCTCCTTGGTGGCGGATTCAGCGACGCACCTAGAGAATTCGGCTATTCACTGACCGATCATGCTTTAACAGTGGCCAATCTTCTCGACCAACTCAGCTTAAAGGATTGCAATATAATTGGATACAGCATGAGCGGGGCAGTTGCCATCACCCTGGCCGCGATCCGGCCCGATCTTGTATCCCGCCTTGTTCTTATGGAAGCCAATCTCGACCCACTTGGTCCTGGAGAAGGAGCGGTAAGTACAGGTATTGCCGCCCAATCTGAGTACGATTTCTGTACCCATGGTTTCCAAGCTTTAATAGATTCCTTTCGGCAAGCGGGGATAGATGGCAATGACACCATGTCCACCGCGGCGGGCGTTCTCCAGGTTGCTGCACCCCACGCCCTGCATCGAAGCGCGGTTAGTTTGGTCCAAGGAACCCGGCCAACGATGCGCGAAAATCTGCTAAACATGGTTATTCCTCGGGCTTACATTTTTGGGGCCAACTCATTGCCCGATCCTGACTGGGATGAACTACCAAGCCATGGAATCCAGGTGCTCTCCGTCCCCAATGCCGGACACTTCATGGTCTGGGACAATCCAGAAGGCGTCGCCGATGCGCTCGTTGCAGCACTGACCTCTGGTGACTGAATAGCCGTCCACGACATCGTCTCCACCCCCGACAACGAATCACCACTCTATTCCCTCACCCGAAGCGGTGGAATTGTCTCTCTTTCTTCTGCCAATATCGCCTGCAAATCTGTCACAACCTTATCATAGTCAGGATTGTCAATCAGATTGTTTAGCTGGTAAGGGTCGTTCTCTATATCATACAGCTCTGATATATCCCCTTCAGTTTCCACGTACACATACTGCCCATTGCGAATCGCCTGAAATGGAGGGCTGTTTTCCACGTAGGCGACCCCCAAAGGCCAACCTTCGAGCAGCAGATGTTCGCGCCATTTAGCAAAAGGCTGGTCGCGCAGCAAGGACACCAACGACCAACCATCTACCTCTTCTGGAATAGGGATACCGGCTAACTCATAAATAGTAGGGGCGATATCAATATTGCCCACCAGTCGCGATTCGACCCGTGGTTTCTTTATTAATTCCGGATAACGCACGGCGAACGGCACACGCATGGATTCTTCATAGACATAAATCTTACCGATTGGAAATCTGTGCTCGCCCAGAAACATCCCATTATCCGACAGATAGATAACGATAGTGTTGTCAAGCATATCCAACCCGTCCAATTCCTGAATCAAACTTTCGATAGATTCATCAAGGGCATTGAGGGACTGGTTTTGGTGCAGCCAATCTCTCTGAATGCTGGCTGTCTGATCTTCAGTCAGATATGGTAGCGATTGCATCCATTGCGGTTTGCCGCTCATATCTTCCGGATTGAAGTTCGGTGGATTGTGGGCTGGCATATCCGCATACAGTTGCTCATCCCCAGGTGCCGGGACTGCGGGTAAGTGGGGCGCATAGGGCGCATATAAGAGGAAGAAGGGATCAGGTTGCTCTTTTGCCTGGCGCAGGAACTCAAGCGCATAATCACGCAGGATATGCGTTTGGTATCCGCTATGTTCAGTCCACTGGCCATTGACATTAAGAGGGGTATCGAAATAGCGAGAACCGTCCGGACCACTGATCATGCCGATCCAATAGTCGAATTCCGGCCGTGGTGGATCCTCTGGCGCTAGGGGATAAGAATTCAAATATTTCCCCACCAGACCGGTGTAATACCCGTCTTCCTTGAGGGCTTCCACCATCGTATTCTTTGTTAATGGATCGGAGTTGAGAATGACCTCATGGTTATGAGCGAACATGCCCGTAAGGATGCTGGAACGGCTCGGGCAACAGCGAGAGGTAGTGACATAAGCTTCATCAAAAGTGATCCCCTGGTCAAAAATAAGCGATTGCGTACGCGGCATGAACTGCATCTGATCATGACGCTGGTCGTCGCTGACAATGAGCAAAATATTGGGCCGTGCATTGGCAGGGCTGCTTAACCCACACCCAACGGCCGTCACAACCACCAATACTAGTAACAGTACAACCGCGTACCTCTTCCAATCGAACCCGCCCCAACCACCTATCTTACTCTGCACAATCCTCTCCGAATTCATGCGCATTCATCCGCGCACCATTTCTCAATCTGCGAACTCTGCGCAATCTTTGCTGCCCTCTTCTCTTTTTGTAGAACAAGGTAAGTTATAACAACGCTATCTAAACGGCAAGTCTATAGCGTTGGCACAAATCATTCTCTGATGTACATTTGATCATATGCAATCGGACATTACGGATAGGCATCGGAGATGGGCTCAGATTTGGCCCTCAACACTTATCTTTTTATTCTACAGTCTGCTCACCATCATCGTCACTTGGCCCGCCATCACACAGCTAAACAGTGCCATACCGGGCAGCGAAGGCGATGCCCTAAATCATCTCTGGACATTTCGCTGGATCAAACAAGCACTCCTCAGTGGGCAAAACCCCTTTTTCACCGACTTGCTTTACTATCCTCAAGGTGTTTCCTTACTCACCCACAACATCGCCTGGGTGCATATTGCCGCCTGGCTACCGCTGCAAGCGATGTTAGGGGAGGCCGCAGCCTATACGCTCGTCTTTTTGCTAATATTCCCGCTGAACGGGCTGGCGTTGTATTTATTGGCACGCCAACTGACCGGTTCCATGCCCGCGGCCGCTGTAGGGGGCCTGGTTGTAGCCTTCTGGCCCTATATCTTGGCCCACCATAATCATCCCAACCTGATCTTAATCGCCTGGATCCCGCTGACCTTGCTCACCTTGCGCCGTCTCTTACATGACGGCCGTTGGCGCGACGTCGCCTTGACAGCCCTCTTTCTAGCTTTAACCGGCTTAACACGCTGGCAGCTTCTGATCATCGCCGCCCCGTTACTTGGCCTTTATCTACTGCACGAGTTGGCCAGCACCCAGGTACAGCTAACCCGCCACCTGGCGGGACTTCTGTTTACTGCTGGGGCAGGAGCCCTTTTGCTCATGGCTCCACTTCTTTTGCCCGTTGTCGCCAACCAGGTAACCCGTGAAGATCCAGACGCTTTGTTCGTCGCCGAGAATCCTCAACAGACTGATCTGCTGGCCTACGGACTGCCCAATCGCTACCATCCTCTATGGGGTGAGACCGTATACGCCTGGTACCAAAACGTAGGCGTCAATCAAACTTACACACCGTTTCTTGGCTTTACGGTATTGCTGTTAATCTTGTTTGCTCTCTGGCGGGAATGGCGAGCGGCTCGCTTCTGGCTATTCACGATCGTCATATACATTTTGCTGGCGCTGGGCAGTACGCTGCGATTTAATGGCCAGGTGCTGATGCCGCTGCCCATGGCCTGGTTGGAGGATCTTTTCTTCGTCCAGATTGTGCGCCACCCCGATCGCTTCAACGTATTATTGAGCATACCCGTGGCCATCTTGGCCGCTTATGGCATCAAGTCCATCGTCGAACTGCTTATCACGCAAGCGTGGATCGCTGCAACGGTTACCAGGTCAAGAGCATCCACAATCGCCGCCATCTGCACTGCTGCATTCATCTCCCTTCTGATCCTGGGTGAATATATCGTCAGTTATCCGCTCTATCCATTGCATACTCCAGCGTGGTATGAGCAAGTGGCACAGGAACAGGGGCGTTTTGGCATTCTTGATCTCCCGCAAGGATCGCGATCGTATGATAAAGAGTATATGCTGCACCAGTTCACCCATGGCCAGCCATTGGTAGGCGGGCACGTTTCCCGTTTGCCTCAGAACGCCTCTACCTTCATAAACAGTGTGCCTTTGCTGTACAGTATCAAGGAGAATCCAACAATCCCCCCCGATCTGAGCAACATATCCCAGCAGATGCGGCTTTTACATGATGAAGATGTCCGCTACCTGGTGCTGCATAAAAAGTTCTTGACCGCGGAGGAAGAAGCTGAGTGGCAAAAGTGGCTCGTGCTGCCACCCATCTACGTCGATGACGACCTACTTGTTTACAAAACGGCCGTGTCGCCCACAGAATTAGCAATCAGCCAGCCAGTGACAGGAATTAATTCCGCGGATGCAAAGATCGGATTGATCCAGGTGAACGTCTCGCCGGAAACGGCCTTACCTGGAGCATGGGTGACCATAGACCTCGATTGGGGTAGCGAAACGGCCGTTAATAGCGACTACACCACGTGCTTGTACCTTGCAAACGAAAGTGAAACCGTTACAGAAAGGTGTGAACCGCTTGCCCCAGATTGGCCCACCTCCCGCTGGCAAGCCGGCGAAATAGTTCATCGTCGCCACACCTTGCAAATAGATCCCTTTTGGCCTGCAGGGTTCTATACCCTTTCCATCTCAC
>JAACFF010000423.1 GCA_009937635.1 Chloroflexota bacterium | reverse complement strand
TAGCGTAACAATCTTTCAAGGCGTCTTCAAAAGCATAAGCGGCATCCATATACTCGCCACGAAAATAGTTGAAGATCAGCCGTGCACCAACTGCATATGCTGTTATCAACGCGCCCTCGATCACCTGGTGAGGGTTGTATTCAACCAACTCGCGATCTTTAAACGTGCCGGTCTCCGACTCGTCAGTGTTGACAATGATATATTTGGGGCCAGGCGCCTTGGGGATAAAACCCCATTTGATGCCGGCAGGGAAACCGGCCCCGCCCCGGCCTCGCAGATTAGACGCCCGGACAATGTTTATGGTCTCGTCAGGCGACATGCTCAAGGCCTTCTTGAAAGCATCGTAGCCGCCATTATCAAGATATACGTCTAATTTATGGATATCCGGTATGTCCCGGTGACGTAGCAAGATATGTGCCATGGTTTAGTTCCACTCAAAAACGGGCCATCCCGCTCTCATTGGTAATCTGTGCTAGCCGTCCTTCTTGGCGTACGCCGTAATTCGTTGGACGACTGAAGGTTCATCATCGCCTGACTCTGCTTGCAAACGAAGCTGGGCGATCAATTGGTCAAATTTCTCCTCATCGAGGTTTTCAGCGAATTTCAGATTATGCTGGAGCATTGGCGCGCGATCACAGGCGCCCAAGCACATCACGGTTTTGATCGTAAATAGACCATCCTCTGTTGTTCCATCTACGGAGATCTCCAATTTACGGCATGCCATCTCTACAAACTCGTCCGCCCCACGCAGGGCACAAGCAAGATCATTGCAAATTTCTAATACGTACTTGCCTGTGGGCTCCTCATGAAAAAGCGAGTAGAAGCCGGTCAATGAGAGCACATGCGTTGGATCTAGATCCAGGATAACGGCTACTTCGCGTTTCGCTTCGTCGCTCATGTAACCATATTCCTGCTGTGCCAAATGCATCAAGGGTAATACGGCCGATTTCTTATTCGGATACCGTTCCAGAATGCCCTCTATCTCTTCAGCGTAAGTTTCACTAATCAAAGCAATCTCCGTTAGTTGTGACGAAGACGATAGTTTGCCGGTGTTGTCAACAGTAGACAACCGCCACAGCTCAGACCGTCATCTATCAATATCTCCCAGCACAATGTCAATCGATCCGATAACCGCCACAACATCAGCCAGAAATCCACCTTTGGTCATCTGGGGCATCGAAGCCAGGTTTACATAGGAAGGCGAGCGGAAATGCACACGACCCGGTTTGGATGTCCCATCGCTGCGCAGGTAACAGGCAAACTCTCCACGCGGCGACTCGACACTTTGGTACACGTACCCCTCAGGGACGGTAAAGCCTTCTGTCCACAGCTTAAAATGATGAATGACCGCTTCCATACTTCGCCCCAGCTCGGAGCGCGGCGGAGGGACAATCTTGGGATTATCAATATTCACCGGGCCATCAGGCAACTTATCCAAGGCCTGTTCGATAATGCGCATGCTTTCCCAAAATTCCTGAACGCGACAACGATAACGAGCATACACATCTCCTTCTGTTTGGAGGGGAACATCGAAATCGTATTCCTCGTAATTTAAGTAAGGCTGCGCCTTACGGACATCCAGATTAACACCGGAACCACGTAAACTTGGTCCGGTCAAACCCCAGGCAACCGCATCTTCAGCAGACATCACACCAATGCCCTTGGTACGTTTCAAAAAGATGGGGTTGTTTTTTAGCAGCGCCTCGTAATCAGCAATTCGGCTTGGGAAAAAATCCAGGAAATGCCGCACAGCCGGTACGAAATCCTCGGGCAGGTCACGCCACAACCCACCCGGGCGAAAATAACTGACCATCATGCGCTGCCCGGCGACCATCTCAAATAGATCGAGGATGTATTCCCGTTCACGAAAACAGTACAAAAAGACTGTCATCGCCGCCAGATCCAAGGCATGTGTACCCAACCAGACCAAGTGGCTGGCAATTCGGGCCAATTCACTGAGGATAACGCGGATTACAGTCGCCCGAGGCGTCAGCTCCACGTCGAGCAGCTTTTCGATGGCCATGATATAGCCCAAGTTATTGGACATTGGCGAAAGATAATCCATACGATCGGTGAGCACCAAGCCCTTGGTGTATGTCTTGGACTCCATCGTCTTCTCGACACCCGTGTGCAAGAAACCAATATCCGGAGCCAAATTGACCACCATCTCCCCGTCCAGCTCAAGCAGCAAACGCAACACGCCATGCGTACTAGGGTGTTGAGGCCCCATGCTGAGAAGCAGATGTTCTTCCGGATCGTCAATTTGCATACCGGTGCCAACTTTGGCCCGGAGCTCTTCTACAGTTATTTCCTGGACAGTGTCTTTACCAGAGGTGGGTGGGGTTGCCATTGTCATAGGTGTCACTTAGCGCCTGGCATTCCTATTCAGTAGGATGTGGTTTCCGTCCGCCGATTTCCTCCCAGTTAAAGGAAAACTGCACTTCTTCATAACCTAAGGGGTAATCCTTGCGCAAGGGGTGGCCCTGCCAATCTTCGGGCAAGAAAAGGCGTCGTAGACTTTTGTTGCCCCTGAAGCGGACACCCATTAGATCCCACACTTCCATTTCCAACCATGTAGCAACAGGCCAGATTGCGGCCATGGATTGAGGCCCCTTATCCGGATCCTCCACTCGAACACGTAATCGCAAACGGTGGCTATAGGGTATTGAAAACAGATGGTAACTTACTGCGAAGCGAGGGAACTCCGGTAAGAGATCATCGGCGCAAATATCGGACAGCAGATTGTATTCTAAGTCGTCATCATCACGCAGAAGCTGGCATACTTTCTTAAGTCGACCCGCCTTTATATACAGGGTGCGTTCACCACGAAAGTCCTTGATCTCCTCAATCGCGCCGGAAACAACGTCGTTTATCTTGTCGACAACAAGTTGATCGCGATCCATTATGCCCATTCCTTCAACTTTTCGCCGCGAACTTTTTCGTGCAGAGTCATAATGCCGTCGATCAACGCCTCCGGGCGTGGGGGGCAGCCAGCCACATAAACGTCGACTGGTACAATTTCATCGATTCCCTGCACAATAGCATAGTTATTAAAAACACCCCCACACGAGGCGCAATCTCCCATGGCAAGAACCCATTTGGGCGAGGGCATCTGATCATATAAACGACGCACAACCGGAGCCATTTTTCGCGATACGCGACCAGAAACTATCATCAGATCAGATTGGCGCGGTGAGGGCCGGTTCAGCTCCATACCAAATCGAGAAAGATCATAGCTGGCAGCCTGCGCGCTCATCATCTCAATGGCACAACAGGCCAGGCCGAACAAAATCGGCCACATGGAATTGCTGCGCCCCCAATTGACCAAATCCTCTAGTCGATAGGTAACGACTCCCATGTCGCCAAGTTTTTGTTCTACTCCCATTCCAAAACTCCTTTTTTCCAAACCCAGACGTCGCCAAGAATGAACATAAATATGAAGATCAACATGGCTACCAGGCCGTAGAATCCCAATTGACGGAAGGAGACGGCCCAGGGAACCAGTAAAATAATGTCGACGTCGAAAAGAATGAACAATACGGCGACCCGGTAGAATTTTACAGGTAGTCGCCGTTGCGCTTCCCCTATGGCCGTCATGCCGGATTCGTAGGCAGTCAGCGAACGCCCCTTTGCCCTTTTTGGGCCTAGATTGACCGACAAAATCGGTAACAGTATGGCAAAAAAGAGTGCGATACCAAGCAAAACGGCGATAGGGAGGTAGGTAATGAGTATTTGATTCATATCTTAAGAGTTACTCTATGGCGATTTCGCGCCTCGATCGCTTATGTGCATTTTATCACAAGCGAAATACCCCAGCAAAGGACGTGGCTGTTCTAACTCAAGTAATCACGCAATGATTTGCTGCGGCTGGGGTGGCGTAGTTTGCGAAGGGCTTTGGCTTCGATTTGGCGAATACGTTCCCGTGTTACGCCAAAGCTTTTGCCCACTTCTTCTAAGGTATGATCTTTGCCATCGTTGAGTCCAAAACGCATTTCCAACACTTCTCGTTCACGGTCGGTAAGGAATCCCAATACGTCTCGGATCTGCTCTCGCAACAACTCTTTGGAGGCAGCATCACCAGGTTCCAAGATGCTTTCATCAGGCAAGAAATCCCCTAGCTCAGTGGAATCATCATTACTACCTACCGGTGTTTCCAGAGACATGGGATCCATGGCAATACGAAGAATGTCGCGGATTTTACCAACGGCTATATGCCACTTGTGGCTAAGTGCAGGATCGACGACTCTATCGTTCCTCACAGCTTCTTTAATAGCCTCCGATTCTGCGGGCGTCAGATAGTCTAGCTCAAGAGCCAATTCTTCAACAGATGGTTCGTGACCCAGCTCTTGCACCAGATCGCGTTGTACTTTGACTATCTTGTTGATGGTTTCGTACATATGCACGGGTATGCGAATGGTACGTGCCTGATCGGCAATAGCCCGGCTCACCGCCTGGCGGATCCACCACGTGGCGTAAGTGCTAAATTTGTAACCCTTCGTATGGTCGAATTTTTCAACAGCCCGCAGCAAACCCACATTACCTTCTTGCACCAGGTCAAGCAAGTGGATCCCACGACCCATATAACGCTTGGCGACACTAACAACCAGGCGTAAATTGGCCTGGGTCAGGCTACTCTTGGCTTCTTCAGCCAAATGATAAACCATGAAGGCGTTATACTCCAGAGCCACTTCATTCTCATCCATCCACTCAGAGAAAGTTTCCAGATTCGGAGTACGATCAAAGGCCACATAATGCTTAGTGGTGCGCTGGACCAGTTCATTAGGAATCAAATACAGGCCGGTGAACATATTGAATATACACTCGGCAAGGTCAGTCCAAGCTTCATCCTGACCCCAATTTCCATGATTCAGATATTGGCGCACATATGATTCGTTTCCCATGCGCCAATCCTGGCGCAAGAGGCGTGCCTCGTCGATCATATAAACCAAATTGGGAGGGTCTACCGCGAGCACACTACTGGCCTCTTTCGCGCAACTCCAGTTTTCCAACAGATTTGCGTAATTGGTAATCATGGCCTGGCCACGAACCAGATCC
>JAACFF010000422.1 GCA_009937635.1 Chloroflexota bacterium | reverse complement strand
CATATTTCTCGTTTCCAGGTAACGGCCGATCCGGATCAGGCCGATCCGGCCAGCGAATTGATCTTGCTGCAAGTATCCCAACCCTATTCAAATCACAATGGCGGCGGCCTGAAATTTGGTCCTGACAGGTATCTTTATATTGGCTTGGGAGACGGTGGGGCTTCGGACGACCCCGGGAATCGGGCGCAAAATAGAACGACACTGTTGGGTAAGATGCTGCGCATCGACGTGGACAAGAGTGATTCTGGGAAAAACTATGGCATTCCGGCGGATAATCCGTTCGTGGGTGAACCCGCTTTGGACGAGATCTGGGCTTTAGGCGTGCGCAACCCGTGGCGCTTCAGCTTCGATCGCCTGACCGGGGATCTGTATATTGGGGACGTAGGGCAGAATCTATGGGAAGAGATCAACTTCCAGCCGGCAGACAGCACTGGCGGAGAGAATTATGGCTGGCGTTTGAAAGAGGGTAACCACTGCTTCATACCGGCACAAGGGTGCGACCCGGGTGGGCTGACCGATCCCATTTTTGAATACCACCATAGCGAAGGCTGTTCCGTTACCGGCGGCACAGTCTACCGTGGCCTATCCATACCAGCGTTGCATGGGTATTATCTATACGCCGACTATTGTACGGGCGAAATCTCGGCGCTGCGCGGCGACGGAAAAGGGACATGGCAAAACTATCCGGTGAAAAAGATCGGCAATTATCTTTCGACTTTTGGCGAGGATAACGCCGGGGAAGTGTACCTGGCGCAGCGGGATGAAGGGACGATTTATCGGTTGGTGGAACGACGCGGCACGATCTTATTACCTCTAATACGCTGACAAGAAATGTTGCGCTGCTTTGCGGGCAACAACATACCTTCTGGGCATTTCGGCCGTGCTGATTCTTTAAACGGCCGACTATCTAGTTCTGAGGGTGATTGTGGTTGTATTACTTGCGACGGCGACCGGCGTTCTTTTCTTTGGGCTTTTTTTTTTCATTGGTCGATTCGAAATCAACCTGCTCACCATTTTTTATCTTATGGTGTCCATCATCATCGGGATTGACATAACCGTACGCCTTTAGACGGCTATTCCACTTATCGACGCCTTTTACTTTTTTCAATTCGGCACCTCCAATTCTATGCTGCAAATAAAACAGATTGTGACTAACCCCACTATCATCGGCTGTGTTTACATCATTGGGTGGAGCAGGCCGTAACGACCCATACCAGACTGCGGCACTCAGAACCGGCATGTTACTTGAAGACATTGCCTTCAGTATAAGTAATTATAGGTGGGAATTCTTTCTTTTTTGGTTAAGTAGGAGTTAATCAAGGGTGAAGAACAAGTTAAAAGGTCATCGTGTTCTTACTGTGTCATTCGGATTAGAGCGAGCATATACAAGGGGTGCCGGGTCCGCTGTTAGCCTTTCCGACCGCGGGGTCTGCAGGTCATCCTCAAAGAGGGCAAATATCTTCTCTACCGTTCGGGGGCAGCTATCCAGGTCTTCGCGGAAGGCTTGCAGGTCGACGGCCGTTATTGAGAGTGATTCCATCCCGATACCGGCCAACACAATCTTCATACTCTCTTGGGCACAATGCAAAGCAATGCCCCGGCCAATGCCACGGCCTGCACCCGTGATGACGGCAACCTTTCCGGCAAAATCTTTCATAATTCGTCTCCCATTGTTATTGATAAATGGATAAGCCTGAAGCGAGCAAGGCGGATCTCTTCCATAATCGCAGAGCACTTGCCCCATCGCAAAGAGTGGTATCAGGTTCTTTGTAAACGGTGGCCCTGGCGCCGCGGCCGATGGTCACACCGTACCGTATTTGATATTGCCAACTGTAACCCGATGCCAACCTACCTCGTCGCCAGGCTAGTCGTAATTGCCCTTATTATTTGCTTGCTGATTCTGCCAAGAATCTTATGATGGGGAAATACAGATTCACGAAGCGTGAATCCACCAATACGATCGATGTCTGGCAGCGTGGCAAATCTGCCGTTGGGCTCCGCGAAAAACATCTTGCAAAGTACTGCTTACTATTCTGCAAGATCAATAAACCCCCGTAAACAGGGGTTTAGAAAGTATATCCCTTATGTCAGATACGCCCGGAGGGACTCGAACCCCCAACCGCCTGGTTCGAAGCCAGATACTCTATCCATTGAGCTACGGGCGCTTGAACCATGTGGACCTCCCTTCTAGGAGGTCTACATAATTTGGGGCGAGTGAGGAGATTCGAACTCCCGATCTTCTGGGCCACAACCAGACGTGTTAACCACTACACCACACCCGCCATGGATGCTTGTGGGGAAATGCTATCATAAGTGATGGTGGCGGGCAATCATTAGGGGTCAAGTTATGGGGTGTTTTTCATATTGGAGGAGAAAGATGAGGGGGAAAATTGGTGAACTGGTGAACGGTGAATTGGCGAATGGCCAGCGAGGGATCGTTGCGGTAATGGTTCAACAGTTCAGCCACCAATCGTGTTCTCTTCTTGTAAGCCAAATGAAGCGTAGCCATTGTCATACGAGCCAAATGTCAACACTATTCTCTGTTGGGTGTTATTCGTTGATTGTTGACTGTTGTTCGCTCGGGCAAAGCGGTCTACAATTTGGTTATGGTTGGCGAAGAGATGGTACTAAACGGCCGTTACAAGTTGCTCGAGCGTATTGGCAGCGGCGGGATGTCTGTAGTGTACAAGGCGCAGGACATGCTACTCGGACGGTTGGTGGCGGTGAAGATGCTGCATGATATTTTCTCAGGTGACGAGGAGTTCTTGCGTCGCTTCCGCCAGGAGGCAACGGCCGCGGCTGGCTTGCAGCACCCCAATATCGTCACTGTGCACGATATTGGCCAGGATGAATACCGGCAATATATCGTGATGGAGTACGTGAAAGGCCGTACCTTAAAACAAATCGTCCGCCAGCATAATCAAGAAGAACGTTTGATGCCCGTGAAGCGCATCCTGGATCTGACGATTCAGGTTTGCAGCGGTATCGGCTATGCGCACCGGGCACATCTTGTGCACTGCGACGTCAAACCGCAGAACGTTTTAGTCACACGAGATGAGCGGATTAAGGTCGCTGATTTCGGCATCGCGCGGGCCATGAGCGAGGCCAGCCAGCAAATACAGGAAGAGGGGCTGTGGGGCACGCCGCAGTATTTTTCGCCGGAACAAGCGGCGGGCGAAGCCCCCACCCCAGCATCTGACGTCTATGCCATTGGCGTGATGATGTTCGAGATGCTAAGCGGGCAGCTGCCTTTCACGGCCGAATCGCAGACGGGACTGGCCCTGAAGCATATCCAGGAACGGCCGCCAAGGGTAAGCGAGATAAATCCTGCCGTGCCGGAACAACTGGAACTGATTGTGGACAAGGTGCTGGCTAAGGAACCGGCAGGTCGCTACCGCACGGCGGGGCAACTGGGCCAGGTATTAAGCAGTTATCGCAGCAGCAGCCAGGCTGAAACGGGGCCATTTGTGTCCGTAGCCGCCGTGACCGCGGAGATGGCAGAACCAGGGACGCCAGTCAGCGAACAACCAACCCAGATTTTCCCCAAAGCGCAGCAAACGGTTCCTTCCGCTAGTGGACAGGAAATCGAAACTGCCGGGTTCGAACGGTTGGCAGCTTTTACAACCGCCGTCTCGCCAGAGAAGGGCGGCAACGATTGGCTGGCTATCGGTCTGGGCATCATTGCTCTCATTGCTTTGCTGGGTCTCATCCCGCTTTGGTATTTTGTATACGTTGCATATGCAGGGTAGTTGGGGAGTCGGGTAGCCTAATCGTCTGGTAGTAACATGGTCAGGTAATCGGGGGTCCTTTGATGTCGCCTTTGGGAGTCGTTCGCATCATCAGATGTGAACTATACCGCTACCGATGATGCGAACGACACAGTTGGGGAAGTCGGGATAAAGTTACTAACGACAAATGAGGATGGGCTGGTTGGAGAAGCGCAAGGCTCCGTCGACAGAACTTCCCAGCATCAGGTGGCGCACAGGGCGGATACCAAAACCGCCCATGATCAAGAGATTGCTGCCCACGGATTCGGCTGTTTCCAATATGGCCTCGGTTATCGGCTCTTCACGCAAAATAAAGTCGACGTTGCCGAGATGGTGGCCAGCCAGATAGAGGCGCGCGCGTTCCAGGGCGGCCGGCGTTGTATGCTCCGTTCGCACGGTCACGACTGCTAGACGCGTTTGCCAGCGCAGCGCCAGATAGGTGGCCACGAATAAAGCCTCGTCCGATTTAGGGCTGCCGTCATAGGCCAGCAGCGTGCGATCCATGGGCGAATGGGTTTCACTGGCCAGCACCAAGATGGGGCGCGGGCAGCGCCTGACGAGCGAATTGACGCCTGGACTCAAGCCATCCCCGGGAGCGGAGTCCGTGGCAAAGGTGAGATTGGTGGCCATCAGATCAACCCAGGCCGCGCGTTCGATCATCAGATCGCCTTCAACCCCTACCTCCGCTGCGAATTGGCCTTCAATCCCGGCCTCTTGACAGCGGCGACGGAAAATGTCGTGGATCTGGCGGGTTTCAGCACTGTCCAATTCAGCCCTGGTGTCCACAGCGTGGATAGCCATGATCCGACCGCATTCCCTTTGCGCCACGTGAATCGTCTCATCCAAAAGATGCCAATCCGCCTGCGTCCCTTGCAGCGACACTAGAATGTCGGCAAACAGGGCATCATCGCGAGGTGATGCCCCAACCTGGCGGCGCCATTGGCCGGGCGGCGGCCCCTTTTCCAAGGACGGGATCACCGCATCAAGCAGCTTTTCGCCAAGTCGAGAAAGCGCACGCCCCAGGCGATTGTCCCTTTTTGTGGCCAGGGTGGCAATGGCCGAACGGTGGCTCACCTCCCAACCGAGACCTTCTTCGATCTCCTCGCGCCGTTCAGAGAGCAAGACAAAAATGTCAGCCTCGGTACGATCGGCGAAATTGCGCATGGTGCCCTGGGTACGGATGAGATTAATGACCGGGCAATATATTTCGTCATACCAACGGGCAGCGGCTTCTTTATAAGGGATCTCTTGCCCCTCCTGAGCGGACAAGCTTTGCTGGTAAGCGTCAATCTGTGCCAATAA
>JAACFF010000421.1 GCA_009937635.1 Chloroflexota bacterium | reverse complement strand
GATAAACGATTAAGTAAAGGGTATGTTTCGTTTCAGTTGGAAACAGAGTAGTGAGCATTCTCAAATGCGACCGGCCGGCATCTAAGGATGCCTACTACTCCAACTCATTTGGAACACACCCGTTGCCAAATCGAGCAACAGATATAGGAAGGCTAAATGGCTAAAATTCTCTTCTGTCATCCAATGTTTTTGAGTAAGAGCCCTGACGAGCAGGCGGCGGGAAGCCCTTATTTTCCTTTAGGCCTGCTCTATTTGGCAGGATATGTACGTGAGCAAGGGCATGAAGTGGCTATGTTCGATGCCACGTTTGCCGAAGATGAATCGGCGTTTGGAGAGGCGCTGCGCAGAGAGGCCCCTGACGTCGTAGGTATTTCGGCGTTGCTGCCAACGCGAGAAATGGCCTTGACTCTGGCGCAGATGGCTCATGAAGACGGGGCGATTGTCATTATGGGGGGACCTGATCCAACTAAATCACCGGCTGCATACGCGGCTTGCTCCCAGGTAGATGTCGTCGTTCATCATGAAGGGGAGCAAACTATCACTGTCTTGCTAGATCTTTTTGACTCCGGCGCGTTGAGCACAAGGGCATTATTGAACGAGCCTGGGGTGGCACTGCGGCATGAAGGAGAGATCGTCGTGAACCAACCACGGCCCCCAATTGAGAACCTGGACAGCATGCCTATGCCGGCTCGTGACCTGGTGGACGTAAACCGCTACCTGAATGTATGGCAGGAAATGAATGGTTATTCGTCGTTGACCATTTCAACTTCCCGTGGTTGTCCATACGGGTGTGAATGGTGTACGGAGGCTGTGCATGGCAACGGGTTTCGCCAGCGATCGCCGGAGAGCGTGGCCGCAGAAATGAAGATGTTGAAAGAAACGTACCAGATCGATCGTTTGCGAGTCGTGGACGACGTGGATGGCATCAGCCGGGAGTGGCTCGAGGATTGGGCGGAAACGGCCGAAAAAATGGATGCTGTTATTCCTTTCGAAGCGTTGAATGAGTTGGAGCGGCAAGACATTCCCCTACTCGATGTGCGCGACAGCTTGTGAAGCAAACGCAACGTTTATCTCCCCACCGTGAGTGAGGATTTACATGCACCACCCAACGCAGAAGGCAATAAAAGCGAATATGAACATGGCGACGTCTAGTGCCCCTAATTTCTTCAAGCAGGGGTCTCCTTTTCTGAAACACCCTTTGCTTACGGCAGAACGTACTACTTATGAAATCGATTTTCTGGAATCAGAGCTGAAGCTAAAGCCGGGTGCGCGTTTATTGGACGTGGGATGTGGGTTCGGCCGTCATGCTATCGCATTGGCGCGGCGCGGTTATGAGGTCGTGGCCATAGACGCGTCGGCGGAGATGATCGCCGTCGCACGAGAAAGGGCTGAAAAAGCGAATGTGGCGGTTGACTTCCGCCAGGAGCGGGCGGAGCAGTTTGCGAGTAGGTCCCAATTCGATGCCGCGATATGTCTGTTCACTTCCCTGGGTCAAATTGGCGAGTGGGGCGAGAATAGGGGCCTGGTCGCTCGTGTTTATGCCGCGCTTAAAGCAGGGGGGCAATTTGTGGTGGAAGTGCCGCAGCGAGCAGCGGCCGTACGCGATCTTAAACCATCTGAGCGTATTGGTGGCGAAAAACGTTACGCGGATGTTGTGCGCCAATACGATGCAGCGGACCAAACGATTAGCGAGGTTTTTCGTGTAGTACAACCGGGACGGTCTGAGACTTACGTCTTGCGTTACCATTTATTTGACCGGTCTGAACTCAGCACCCTCTTGACCGTGGATGGTTTTAGAGTTGAGGCGGCTTATGGCGCTTATGATGGAACGCCGCTGTCTGAAGAAGATTCAACGATGGTTCTGGTTGCGCGGAAGGGTGATTAGGTGGATTGGCTATCTCAGGAACTGATCACGCTGCTTTTGCGTGGGCTGCTTTATACGGTGTTGTTAACGGCGATCACCAGCATCTCATCGCTGGTGGTGGGTATCTCTGTGGGCGCAATTCGCCTCTCGGGACGGCCGTTTCTCGCTTGGGCAGCGGGCGTCTATGTCAACATCTTTCGCAATGTACCGGCGCTTGTGTTGATCATTTTCCTGGCCTTTGCTGTGCCCAACCTTTTTGCCCCTGAACAGCGCCAGGCGCTCTTTTTTGACAATCTACTGACTGATTGGACAGAAAGCATCAGTGGCCTCTCTTTGCCATATTATGTGCTGGCTGTCATCGCAGCTCTAACGCTCAATAGCAGCGCCTACCTGGCAGAGTTGTTCCGAGCGGGCGTAGGCACGATTCCGCGGCAGCTTGTGGATGCCGCACGCTCGTTGGGAGCATCGCAGACAGCTGTCTTCCGGCAAATATTGCTTCCGCAAGGTGTTCTGGCCGCTTTTCCGGCCATGGCTACGCGCTTAATTCACAATATGAAGAACACGGCCCTGGCTTCGATTGTGGCCGTGCCGGAGTTTTTCCATGCCACGCAGGCATCGGTCACGAGAACTTTTTTTGCTTTGCAGTTCTTGCTTATGGCCGCGTTGGTTTATTTGCTGTTGTCTTTCTTTTTTGCAGCCCTGTTGCGTCAAGTTGAACGCCGGCTGGATCCGCGATATGGGTCTGCTAAAGGGGAACTGCAGAGGGCACCGATCAAGGTAAGCAATGCTTAGCACGAAATTGTCATTTGTTGGTGAACTAGACTTCCTGCTGAGGAATATACCTAATCTTGTTTTTGGGTTTCCAGGCCACCGGCCGGGCGGATTGTTGATGAGCATTCTTCTGGCCACAGTCGCCGTTGCTCTAGGTTTCGTGATGGCCGTGGTCTTGGGCTCGGCACATGAATCAAGGCAACGGCCGTTACGCCAGGTAGCTAACGCCACTATTCAAATTTTTCGCGGCATCCCGCTGATCTTACTGCTCTTGATCGTGCATCAATTTTTGGGAATCGGCCGGCGGATGGGTTTGCAGCTGACGCCGCTGGTTTCCGCGCTGGTGGCCTTGATCCTTTATAGCGGCGCGTACCAGGCGGAAATCGTGCGCGCGGGGTTGCAAGCGGTGCCGGAACCTTTGGTCGATTCGGCGCGATTGCTGGGCAGCAGCCGGCGGCAAGTCTACCGGCTGATCAAGCTGCGTTATGCGTTGTTTGTAATGCTACCCGCTTTTACCGGGCAAGCGATAAGCCTTTTCAAAGACACGAGTGTTGTGCTAATCCTTGGCGTTGCCGAGCTGATGACTGTGGCCCGTTTTGTGCTGGGCAGTGACGTGGGCAACACGCCATATTGGGTGAGTCTATTTTTACTGGTTGGTTTTTTCTATTGGCTGGTAGCGTTTGTGCTGTCATCGTTGGCCCAGCGTATGGAGCGGGGTCGCACTACGATTGATTTGGTGCATTCGCAGGTTAATTATTAAGAGTACGAATATGGACGATTTGCCAAATCGTTCTACATTTATGGAGATGGCTATTTGCATATGAAAAGACACTATTCATTTTTCGCTCTACTGCTCATATCGATATTCTTGCTGGTTGCATGTGATGGTGGAGGGACGGCCGAGTCCGTCTACGAACAGGTGATGAATGACGGTATCGTACGCATTGGCGTGCGTAACGATAATCCGCCGATGAGTTTTATCGACGAAAGTGGTGATTGGGTTGGCTTTGACGTAGAACTGGCCGAGGCGCTGGCTAAACAGATGGGCCTCGAAGCAGATCTGGTGGTTGTGGATGGAACCACGCGTATCAGTTTTCTGCAAGGTGGAGAGGTGGATATGTCGGTGGCCAGTATGAACCACACAAGGGAGCGGGATGATGCTATCGACTTTAGCATTACTTATTTTTGGGATAACCAATCATTCCTGATTCGCAAAGATAGCTATGACTCGATTGACGAACTAATAGGCAAGAAGGTAGCGGCCAATGCGGGCAGTTCGGTCATCCCTTCCTGGCAAGCATACGTGGCAGAGAGGGGCGGACCGGCAGCGGAGATCGTGGAGTTTGACGACAAGCTGGCAGCGATGCAGGCGCTGCGTGATGGCGCGGTTGAGGGTTACAGCGAAGATAACATCACCTTGCTATCTCTGGCGGCGGGAGATCCGAACCTGGAGCTTTTACCTGGCGGGCATAACCCGGTGCAATTCGGCGTTGGCGTGCCCAACAATGACTCCGCCTGGCGGGATCAGATCAATTATGCTTTGCAGGAGCTGTGGAAGGATGGCACCTACCTGGAGATATACGAGCGCTGGTTTGTGGGACCGGAGAAGATTATTGATTTGCCCTTGACCGGAGAAATGGAAGTGTGGCCCCAATAAATTGTTTACTGGTGGATGGTGAAATGTAAATGGCCGGTTTTCGTTTGTCGGTTTGTTGAAGATGACTACGTTAACGTTACGGAATTTGAGCAGAGAATATGAAGGCGGGGTTGCAGCCGTGTCCGATCTGAATCTCACTGTTAGTGAGGGTGAGTTGATGGTCTTGTTGGGGCCGTCAGGCTGTGGCAAGACGACGACGCTGCGCTTGATCAGCGGTCTGGACCGGCCTACAAGGGGAGATGTGCTGTTTGATGGGCGATCAGTGTTGGGGGTACCGGCGGAGCAAAGGGGGGCGGTTATGGTTTTCCAGGAGCATGCGCTTTTCCCATTTATGCGTGTGGGGGACAACGTGTCCTATGGGCTTAAAATGCGCAAAGTAAAGCCGGCTGCGATGCGGAGGAAAGTGGCTGAGGCCTTAACGGCCGTGCAGTTGTCCGGCTATGAAGATCGCTGGCCCGATAGTTTGTCTGGCGGGCAGAAACAGCGGGTGGCCCTGGCTCGTGCCCTGGTTGTGCGCCCGCGATTATTACTCCTGGATGAACCGCTGAGCAACCTGGATCGCAGCCTGAGAGAAGATTTAAGGCAAATGGTGCGGAATCTACAGGAAATGGCGGGAATCACGACGCTTTTTGTCACCCACGACCAGGCTGAAGCGACGGCTATCGCCGACCGTATTGGGGTGATGATGGATGGCTGTCTGCGCCAGGTTGGACAACCGCGCGAGTTTTATGAAAAGCCGGCCGATAGCCAGATCGCTCGCTTCTTCGGCGCGGAAAACTTCTTGCAAGGCAT
>JAACFF010000420.1 GCA_009937635.1 Chloroflexota bacterium | reverse complement strand
CAAAACGAGAGTTTATTGCAGCGCACCGCCATACAAATCACTCTCTGGAAAATAACTTGTCCAACCGAATTCGAACGCGGGAGTGCTGATTAGCGGGGTCAGCCTGGCTCCATGGTAACGGCCGTTTTCCCCCTCCCCGGACGCTCCGTTCCAGCGACTGTTACTCTCTACGTCGCGAACATAAGCGAGATCATCCGTATCCGATTGAAAGGTCAAGATACGGCCGTCCACCTCGCGCCGGTATGCTGCCCCCGTCTGTGTAGCGGGATCAAACCAGATCAAGACGGGCACGCCGGCTATCTCATCGTTGATCACCCGCTGTTCAGACAGAACAGTAAAGGGATAAGCGCGCGCGGCCCCCTCCAGGCGCACCCCAAGTACGCGCTCCTTGGGGCTTGCGCTAAAATCATCACGCGGAATCTGCCGGCTGACGACACCCTCGTCGCTCGAAAGATAGTAACTCGCGTATGGATCAACGGCATAGCTGCCGCGCGGGTTACTGGCGTACGTGCCACATTCAAATTGATCGCAGGTCAATTGTTTACTCAACACCTGCCCCTCCGGGTGTTGGGCCAGCCAAGCCTCCCACGTCGTCAGCACGCTTGGGAATACCGCAAGCGGTCTTCCATTCAATTCGCCATCGATGGCTCCACCGTATAGCTGGCTCCACAGACTCCCCGTCTCCCGATCGAACATGATCAGTGTATTTTGCAATAATTGCCCCGACACGCCAAAAGTCAATGGTCTATCATCCACCTGGCGGCTGAAGACCAGCGCCGAATAGCAAAGGGGACACCAGGTCACGGCCAGTGACTCTCCACCTACAACGTCATTGACGATCTCATGCGAACCTAGAATAGTGAGCGGGTAAGCGCGCGCTTCGCCATTGATTTCAATGCCGATCACCCGCTCTTCAGATGCCATATCCAAAGCCTGGCTGGCCGCTTCAAACTGGGGATCGTCAATTGCTTGAATGCTATCGGGGGGTAGCAATGTATCCAGTTCTGAGACATTCACTACCGGAGGCGTAGGCAGGGCTAGTGCTGGCGTTATTGTTTCCTGGGCGCGGCCATTACTCCACCAGACCGCTCCCACCAGCGCCAAAACGGCCACAACCAGCATGACCCCCACAATCCCCAAACGAGTCCACTTGTTCATGAAAGCAGTATGGCACTTTGATCAACGGGCGTCTGTGCCTGTACTTACGATACGACAAAGCTGATCGCCTAATCGCCCAACCCTGTTAACAATTCACCAATTCAATAGTTCAACAATTCAACAATTTTTTCTCCTGATCTAAAAGGCATTTCCGCTCCCTAGAAAACTCCCAAAATAGTCACCCCATAAATAGCCAAGGTCAATATCGCATCAGTCGCCGTAAACCAGAAGAAAAAAGCCAATCCCGACGGCGTTCGCCGGTGCATCAGAAAAGCGACCAGCAAACCGGCCAACAACGTAAGCAGCGGAACGATGAAGAGCAGGGGCTGCTGCCAGCTTGGAGAGACATCAAGCCAGGCTGAAAAAGGCACATAAGTGGTGATTGTCGGCAGGAAAAGAAATTTCATTACCTGCGATACAACAATGGAAATTATCAAGACGATGATCGTCCCCTTATTATTCAGATCGCTGTCACCCCGCCATAAATGCCATAACCCAATCAGGAACAGACCGGGGACCAACCAGATGCAAGCCAGGGGGAAAAACAGCATGCCAGCGATGACCTCGATTCCGCCGCTAAGCGCCACATTTGCCACATCGTTGGCCTGTAAGCGATCAAGTTCGGCGCGCCCTTCGGCCGTGGTCACCGCATAATAGGCCAGGCTGCCATGGCCTCCTTCACGCCAGGCGATGTGCAAGTTGCCCTCGTCATCGGTGGCCAGAACCGGTTCTTGCGAAAATGAATCAGTTTTGCCCGCCATCTGGTAACCGTCGAATTGACCATCTTTGAAGATGGCCATGCCAATCTGAGCCATGGTATCTAAGCGTAAATCCTGGTTGAGCACCAAGGCAACTGCCAGTTCATCTCCTCGGCTGTCAGTCAGCCCTGGTTCGCGCACAAAATCTGTTGGGCCGGCCGGTCCGCCAAGTGGTGGAGCCAGCTGCGTGATCTGGTAGGCACTTTCATGGGGGAGATAGGGTGGTTCTTCATCAGGCGAGATGCGAAGCTTTTGAGCATTAAGACGCTGGGGACTCTCCTTGGGAAAAGCGATATATTCTGTAGCTGCTGTGCCTGCTTCGAGGCCGGTGCTGTTAAATATCGACCAGATGACGTAAGTCCATTCTCCTGCCACCCCCAATTCCGGTCCGTCCATGTTACTGCCACGGGGTATGGGAATACTAATGAGCGACACACCGTCGTCCAATGAAAGCCGGCCTTGCGGCCACGTTGCGTACATGACATCAGACTCATCCATCCAGGTCATATATAACGTATCGCCGTCGACGGCTAACGACGGTCTTGTTCCTTGATCGACGAGGCGCACTGCTTCCTGTAATATGGCGCCATCGGTAGCTATATGGCTGCCATAAATCGCGCCATCTACCTTCGCCTCCCAGGCCAAATAAATCCCTCCCTGACCATCCGCTGCTTTAACGAATCTGGCAACATCATCGTCTGGGCCGGCCAACTGCTTAAGGTCGCCAACCAATTGACCAGTTTCATCGAGCTGAACGTAGTTTAAATCCCATTCACGGCGGCCATCTGGACGGCTTGACCAAAACAGGTGCAACTTATCGCTGCCAGCAGGCAGGATTTGAGGCCGGCGCAGTTGGATCAGAGGCAGATCAAGATCACGATCCAGCTGGACTGTGGCCGTTTCGTCGATTTGCATATAGTTGACCTGGTTTTGTTCTTCACCTTCCTTCAACCATACGAGATGTGCGATACGGCCGTCAGGATTAACAACCATATCAATATCACCGCGCACAAATACGCCCAGGGGAACACTACGGCTCCAATCAGGGCCTGGTTTGCGCCCTTTCTCCCGAACTTGGCAGGCGCTGATGCCAATAACCAGGAATAGAAATAAAGCCGCCCAAAATAATGGTCGCGTTTTTTTCATCTTGCAAAACTCACTTGTTCGGGTCTACCGTATCCAGAGGTGGAAGAATCTAACACCATAGATGATAAACCCGGGCCGTTAAATCATCACTGTTTACCCGCGTTCATCTACATCCAATCTCCCCCAAAATCCTTATCGCCCCAAAAAGAAAACGTGAAACGCAATCTTCTCATCACGTTTCACGTACCGGTTCTCGCAAAGTGCCTGACACCTGACGCCTGACACCTGACGCCCAACTTGTTACTGCTTCATTCTCGGATCAAATGCATCACGCAGGCCATCGCCCAGGAAGTTAAAGGCCAATGTCGTCACCGACAGCATGATAGCCGGCACCAACACTTGATTCGGGAAGGAGCGGATGCCGCGCGCTGCTTCGGAGATCATGATGCCCCAACTAGGCGTCGGCGGATCCACACCGAGACCAATGAAGCTCAAGAATGCTTCCAGAAAAATATAGCCGGGAATGGCCAGCGTTTCGGCCACGATCAGTGGTCCCAATATGTTGGGCAGAATATGTTTGCCCATTACACTTGTATCCGTCGCGCCGATGGATTCGGCTGCTTCAACATATTCCTTCTTCTTCTGTGACAGAACCTGTCCACGCGCGATACGGGCCATACCGATCCAATTCACCAAGGCAATGGCGATGAAGAGGAAAAACAAGCCACCCATCGTATTATTGATCGAGACCATAGCGCCCATGATGCCAGTCGCTCCTTGTCGTGCCTGCGCCTTAAAGAAAGATTGCATCAATATGACGGTGATCAAGAAGGGAAAGCCATAAATAAAGTCGACAATGCGCATCAGGATGCTGTCGGTCCGGCCCCCGGCATAGCCTGATACGACCCCGTAAACAGTGCCGATAGCCAGGCTGACAACACTGGCCACTAACGCCACCGACAAGGAAATCCTGGCCCCGTTTATGGCCCGGCTCCACACATCGCGACCAAGATGATCCGCACCCAGAATATAATCGTTGTTGATCGTCGCATAATTCTCCGCCCCTGGGGGCAACAAGAAAAGCATCCACTCCGGAACGGCATTATTCGCGGACAGATCCTGTTCGATTGGATCCTTAAAAACATTGGTATATGGAGCGACGATAAAGGAAGTGAAAAACAATAGCCCAATGAAGACCGTGCTAACGACCGCCATTTTATTCTGCAGCAAACGGTGCAGCGACTGCTGGAACAGGCTGCGTTCTTTGCGAACTACGGCATCAACGGGTCCTGCCGGGATTTCTGCAACGGCCATAATTACACCTTATATCCTTATTGAAACTATTCTTTCGCTACGGTCGTCTCTCAGTCCCGAAGGGCTGCTCTCCCGACCGTGCCCTTTCGCTCTCATCCACTTTGCCAGGGTTGTCTCTTAATCCCAAAGGAGTGCTCTTCCGACAGTGCCCTGCCCGGCGTCTCTTAATCGTAGCGAATCCGGGGATCGAGCCAGGCGTAGCTGATATCAACCATCAGATTGGCGACCACCAAGAAAGAAGCATAAAGTAATGTGACCCCGAGCAGCACGGTATAATCACGGTTGGTCACGCTATTTATAAAATGTTTGCCCAGGCCATTAATGCCAAAGAACTGCTCAATGACAAATGTTCCGGTTACCAAAGCAGCGAAAATGGGGCCAAGAATCGTAACCACCGGGATCAGGCTATTCTTGAGCGCATGGACGATGACGACGGCCCGTTCATGCAAGCCTTTTGCGCGGGCGGTGCGAATGTAATCTTCGCGAATGACCTGCAATAAGGTCGCCCGCGTCAAGCGGGAAATGCCGGCGGCGGACGCGGTACCCAAGGCGAAAACGGGCATGATCGCGAAACGGAAATAGTCAAGGTTCCAATCAGATAATCTGGGTAAAAAACCCAGGATGTATGGGGGTTTGGAACCCCAGCCGGCCACAGGCAGCCACCCCAATCGTAGGGCAAAGATCCAGATCAAGATCGGAGCGAGGACGATGTTGCTGACGGAGAGGAAGAAGACAGCCCAAAAGGTCGCCGTATAATCAACCCAGGTAT
>JAACFF010000419.1 GCA_009937635.1 Chloroflexota bacterium | reverse complement strand
CTTTTTACCATTTTCTCGATCAGTTGGATCATGCTGGCCTCTTTGAAGAGCACGCGAGAAATTTTTCGCGAGCCCTTTAAGCTACCGTCAGAGATGATGTGGGAGAATTACGTAAATGCGTGGAACAGTGTCCGCCTGGGCGACTATATTATCAACAGCGTTATTGTGGTTACAGTATCGTTGGTGGTGCTTTTGGCCGTGTCGGCGCCAGCAGCCTATGCCTTGAGCCGCTTCAAGTTCCGCGGCGCGGCTATGCTTACGATGGTATATATCGCCGGCATGGGTATTCCCTTTCCTTTGTTGTTTATTCCTCTATTTGCCATCTTGACCTTCATTCGCTTGATTAACACATTGCCCGGTCTGATGCTGGTCTACGTGGCGCTTTCCATTCCCTTCACTGTGTTCTTGCTGACCGGCTTCTTCGCCACGCTGCCGAAGGAATTGGAGGAGGCGGCGCTGATAGATGGCTGTTCAAACTGGCAAACTTTCTGGCACGTGATGCTACCTTTAGCCTCGCCAGGAGTGATCACAGCGGCGATATTCAATGGCATCGGCTTGTGGAATGAGTATCAATTGGCGCTGGTTTTCATCAACAATCCGGACAATCGCACGTTGTCGCTGGGGCTGTATTCAATGCAAAACGCGATGCAGTACACGGGTGATTGGCCGGGATTGTTCGCCGGGGTGGTGATCGTGATGGTGCCCACGATCTTGTTGTATATTTTCTTATCGGAGAAGATGATCTCCGGTATTACCATGGGGGCCGTGAAGTAGCCTGTTTGGCGTAGATAGGATTCTTTTTCTGTTTCTTTGCCCCCCTGTCGCTTATCTCGTGATCTATGAGCCAACCAGTGCAAACCGATTTCAATTCAATTGCACAGCATTTCCGCATTGAGGGCCAGTTCGTGGATGCCCGGCCGTATGGATTTGGGCATATTAACGACACTTATGCCGCGCGCTTCCGGAAGGTGGACGGCCGTAATCAGCGATACATCTTGCAGCGCATCAATCATAACGTCTTCAAAAGGCCTGAGGACGTGATGCACAATATGGAACTGGTGACGGAGCACATGCGGGCCAAGATAACGGATGACGGCGGCGATGCGGCGCGTGAAACCGTCACCCTTATCCCGACGGTAGACGGGAAAAGCTACTGCAAATCATCTGCCGGTGACTATTGGCGCGTGTGTGGTTTCATTGAGGGGGCACGAACTTACCTGAAAGCTGAACATTTGGATCATTACTATCACGCTGCCAAAGCATTCGGCAGATTTCTGGCGATGCTCAGCGATTTTCCAACGGGCCAACTGTATGAAACGATCCCCGATTTTCACCATACGCCAAAACGTTTTTTGGCTTTTATCGAAGCCGTCGAAAAAGATGCTCACAACCGGGCTAAATCTGTGCGGCCGGAAATTGAATTTGTTTTACAGAGAGCGGATGAGACGGGCGTTTTGATCCGGCTGCTTGAGGCTGGCGCGATGCCGGAGCGGGTCATCCACAATGATGCTAAGCTCGACAATGTGATGATTGACATCGAGAGTGGCGAGGGGATTTGTGTTATCGACCTGGACACGGTCATGCCTGGCCTGGCCGTACTCGATTTTGGCGACTCCGTGCGATCCGCGGCTAATCCGGCCGTTGAGGATGAACAAGATTTATCAAAAGTGTTCGTGGACATAAAGATATTTGAGCGGCTGGCGCATGGTTTTCTAGATGAAGTACGCTATTTTTTGAGCCCAATTGAATTGGATCACCTGGCGTTTGGGGCCAAACTTATCACACTGGAACAGAGCATTCGCTTTTTGACCGACCATATCAATGGCGACGTCTATTACAAAATCGATCGCGAGAACCACAACCTGGATCGCTGCCGCACGCAAATCAAGATGGTGCGCGATATGGAAGCGAAATTGGAGCAGATGAGTGAGATCGTAGAGAGGTATCGATGAGTGTTTCGCTGCTGAGCAGTGTGTCAAAAGGATGGCTTTATGAAGAAGGGGGGCTCAGTTTTGGCCAGCCATACTATATGCAGCCGCTTTATCGACAGGATCAGGACATCAAGATTGACCAATTCCTACGGGAACGGTTCCCTGAATATGCTTTCTATAATATGGAATCCAACCTGGCTCAGCCTGATTTCTGGCGAGCGGACTTCGTCTACGTTGGTGGTATCCAGCCTAACCTCATCCTTGGCGTTTGCCTGGGCGCGCAAATGGCCTGGTACGAGGATAAGGATATCGATTTTGTAGAAGCCAACCCACTCGGCGACGTAGCCAGCATAGAGGAGCTGCCGGATCCGACTGATGTGTTAGCGCATCCTTTTGTGCAGCATTTTGAAAGGCAAATTCTTGAACTTCAGGAGACGCGACCAGAGCTAACCATCATTCCGCCCTTTTTCTGGGATTTGTCGGGGCGGGCCACGATTCATGGCTTTATTACCAGCTCGATGAAGTTTTATGGTGAGCGGATTTTCATCAAGGCATTTGAAGACCCTGACTTTGTATGGGGTCTGCACGAGTGGATAGCGGATGTTTCGATTGTTCTCATGCGTCACTTCTCGGCATTGGCCAATATCCCAATCACCTCGGTGCATATTGGCGAATGCGCAGGCACGATGATCAGCGGGCGGCATTATGAACAGTTTGTCGTGCCCTATTTGAACAAGATCGCCGAGGCAGTAGGCCCGATACGTCTACATTCCTGCGGCCACTCTGACCATCTACTTACGGCGATAGCCAAGATAAACAAGCTCCAGGTATTAGACACAGGCTCCAATACGTCGATAGCGGCCGTTCGTGATCAACTGGGCCACGATTTGCAAATTGATCTGGCCCCGCCCTTGGAGGTTTTGCGTCAAGGCGCAGGCGAAGAGATGATGTTAGAGTGGCTTGACCGAACCCTTCTGGAGAATAACGATGGGCCGTTAAAGCTTGGCTATCATCTGGAGCCGGGGTATTCCATGCAGAACTGCCTGGCGCTGCACGATGAGCTAGATCGTCGCGGATTGATAAGAAAGGGCCGGCCGTAACTCAATGAGCGAATTACGAATTGAGAAGTGGGCCATGCCGGCGGCGGATCTGGGCGAAGAGAACCCGCTCCCTCCTCTGCGCAGCGGGCGCGATCTGCATACCGTCCATGAAACCGGGCCGGGCATCCCGGCCGATATGAAAAGCAACTTCCGCTACGGGCACCTGCCCAGCATCTTGCCCTACACGATGCAAGATGGTTACGATCGCAATCGCCAAACACGTGAATTCCGGGCAGCGGTGCTGGAGAATGAGTTTTTAAGGGCCACGTTTTTGCCAGAACTGGGCGGGCGGTTGTGGTCGCTGGTACATAAACCGGCGGGACGTGAATTGCTGGCTGTTAACCCTGCCTTTCAGCCAGCCAACCTCGCGCTGCGCAATGCGTGGTTCAGCGGCGGCGTGGAATGGAATATCGGCACAATTGGGCATTCCCCATTTACGTGCTCGCCTCTCTTCGCGGCGCGAGTGGAACGGGCTGACGGCACACCGATATTGCGACTGTATGAGTGGGAGCGAATCCGGCAAACTCCTTTCCAGATTGACGCGGCCCTGCCCGATGGCTCTCCACTATTGTTTGTGACCATACGCATCGGTAACCCGCATGACCGAGAGGTGCCGATGTATTGGTGGTCAAATATGGCGGTGCCGGAAACGGCCGATACACGGGTCATCGTTCCCGCGCAGTCGGCCTACCGCTTTAACTACAGCAAGCTTGACCTCATCCCTGTTCCCGTGGCAGAGGGCAGCGATATCACCTATGCTGCTAATATGAAGCGATCGGCCGATTATTTTTACCATATTCCTGACGGCCGTCGTCATTGGATTAGCGCTTTGGATGGCGAGGGCAAGGGGCTGCTGCAAGCTTCTACGGGGCTGCTGAAGGGGCGTAAGCTGTTTGTGTGGGGCATGGGCAGCGGCGGGCGGCGCTGGCAGCAATTCCTGGCACCAACAGGGCAGCCCTATATTGAAATACAGGCGGGCCTGGCAAGAACGCAGTTGGAACATCTGCCTATGCCGGCGGGTGAATGGAGCTGGCTGGAAGCTTATGGCTTGATGGAAACAGACCCGGCGACGGTCCACAGCCGCGATTGGAGGCAGGCACACCGGTTGGTGGAAAAGGGCTTGGAGGAGCTTGTGCCGCGCGCTGTGCTAGAGGCGGAATTTGCTCGCAGCATGGCTTCCGCTGACAGCCGGCCGGTGGAGATCTTGCAGCGTGGATCTGGCTGGGGAGCGCTTGAACGTCTACGTCGGGAGGTTGTGGGGGAACGGCCGTTTTGCACAGAAGGCTTGATCTTTGACGACGACTCGCTGGGAGGTGACCAGGAGCCGTGGCTGCAATTGCTGCGGGAAGGTTTCTTGCCGGTGCAGCCCCCTGATAGAGGGCCTGGCAAGGCGATGGTGCAGAGCGTGTGGCGTGAGCGTCTGGAAAAGAGCGTGCAGAAGGAGGCTGGCGATAATTGGGCGGCCTGGCTGCACCTGGGAGTGATGCGTTATTATGCCGGGGAGAAGGATGGGGCGCGGCGGGCGTGGGAAAGATCGCGGGCGCGGTCGGATAATGCGTGGGCTGTGCGCAACCTGGCGGTGTTGGCCAGAGAGAAAGGGCGGTTCGAACAGGCGGCTGAATTGTATTCGACAGCGTGCAGGCTGCAGCCCGATTTGCTGCCGCTATTGATTGAATGCGGCCGATCGCTGATCGAGGCGGGGCAAGGGCAGGCGTGGTTGGAATTGGTGGGTGATTTGCCTTACACGGTGCGGGGTAACGGCCGTGTGCGGCTGCTTGAAGCGCAGGCGGGACTGGTTACGGGTAATTTGCAGATCGTGGAACGATTTTTTGCCGATGGTGTAGTGGTGGCCGATATTCGCGAGGGAGAAACGTCGTTATCTGATCTCTGGTTTGATTTTCAGGCGATGCGCCTGAGCCTAACTGAAAACGTGCCGCTAGACGAGGCGCTTCGGGCGCGCGTGAGACGAATGCTGCCTGTGGCAGATGGTTTTGATTTTCGGATGGGGGAGTAGTTGGATAGTCGAGTAGTCGGCTACTCTGGTGGTCATGTAGTCATGTGGCCGGACAGCTTCAG
>JAACFF010000418.1 GCA_009937635.1 Chloroflexota bacterium | reverse complement strand
AACAGGTTAAACCTTGGGCAGCAAGATAACGGTTTCTGTTTCTTCGGGCAAACCAGAGATTGTCACTTTGAGACTTGTCTCTTCTTTGACATCGGTGACCCCCATCTCTTTTAAGAAGCGATCGACGGTTTCCAAGTCCAAGTTTAGGCCAGGCAGTTTGTAGTGCATAGGAACGACGATATTAGGTTCCAACATAGACACCAGCTCTGCCGCCTGGGCCGCATTCAAACTCCTTCCGGCACCAACCGGTACCAGTAAGATGTTTACCTGTTCGAGGGCCTCGATCTGTTTTTGAGTTGGTACCTGCTGCATGTCACCCAGATGGGCCACGGTCAAGCCGTTAAAGTCGAAAACATAAAGAACATTGCGAGACTGTTTGGCCTCGTCGAAAGTGGCGATTCCGGTGATAAATACGCCACCCATTTCATATTCGCCCGGACCGTCCACAACATGTTGTCTCGAGGTCACGGCCGAAATGTTGTTGTGGCCTTTCGCGTTGTGGCTCACAGTGACAACGTTCGCTTTTAATTTGATTACAGGCAGGCCATAAGCTTTGCCAAAGGGATCTGTGACGACGGATGCATGTTTACGTTCCGTAATGCGGAAACAGCTTAACCCATACCAAGTTAGTTCCATGTAGAATCTCCGATAGAGGTGCAATTATACCCGATAATTGGATAATTAAAATATGCGCCTGCGTCGATTGGAACTCAACGGTGGCCGGGTTCAGAACGACCCGTTTTGGTCTTTAATCCTGCCTCCGACGTCAAAAGGGTATGCGGATGCCCAAATTGATGACTACGGGCTGGTTGGCAACGGCCGTGATCATTATCCATGGTTGCCAGGAACCTTACTGCACCTGCGCGCCCGTTTCTCACATTCCGCTGATGAGCTGCAAGGTACCGCCGGATTTGGCTTCTGGAATGCGCCCTTTGGCGATCCGACCGTGTGCCGTCCGGCATTGCCCCAGGCATGCTGGTTCTTCTTCGCTTCGGAGCCTAACGATCTACCACTGGCGCCGGCAGGGCCTGGGCGCGGCTGGTTTGTCGCTACGTTGGACGCGACTCGCGGTCAGGCCCTGGCCCTGATCCCCCTGGCGCCGGCCATATTATTAATGAACCAGATTGGCCGGTTGCGGCGCAAGATATGGCCAGAGGTCCGGCGGCGTCTGATGATCAGCTACGCGCCGATTCCGATCTCAATGCAGGGATGGCATGAATATGCGCTGCACTGGAGAGTAGATGGTTGCTCGTTTCTGGTGGATGGCGCACCGGTGCTGAGCACTTCCTACAGCCCGGCTGGTCCGCTGGGCTTTGTTTGCTGGGTGGATAACCAGTATATGGTGGCCACTGCTAAGGGGCGCTTTCGTTGGGGATTTTTACCTACGACTGGCGAGCAGCGGTTGGAAGTAGATGGGCTGAGTATCATGCAGGATCAGGAATAAGGGAGGTATGATTGCTTTTGACAGCCCCCTACGGCCATGCTATACTTTTTGACGCTCTTTTTGAGCCCCTCTGGACGCTTGGAGGGATGGCAGAGTGGACGATTGCGACGGTCTTGAAAACCGTAGTGGGTGTAAGCTCACCGGGGGTTCGAATCCCTCTCCCTCCGCTCGCTGGCTCCTCTAAGGAGGGCCAACATTAACATCAATGACCTAGATATTGCCGAGTAAGGGGAGGTGCCAGAGTGGACGATTGGGGCCGCCTGCTAAGCGGTTAACGGCTAAAACCGTTCATGGGTTCGAATCCCATCCTCCCCGCCTTAATTTCTACGGCTCAGGATTACTTGCCAGACCTATCTTATTGGGATATGGTAACGAGGTCAGAAGTAGAAATACGCCCTTAGCTCAGTGGATTAGAGCGTCTGGCTACGAACCAGAAGGTCGGGGGTTCGAATCCCTCAGGGCGTACCTTTTACCCGTTTCTTAGAGATAACGCCCCACTTGCAAAAGTGGGGTGTCTTTTTTGTAAAAGCACCCGTACCTTATGGGTTACTGTTAAATGAAAAAATGCGCTCATTAATATTGTCGTTCTTGCATGAGCAAATTCAACAAAGCCAGCCACGAACATCGGAAGCCAGAATACCGCAATAAGATATACAAAAACAGAGAAAAGCGCCGTATAGAGAATCGCCAATTCGTGTGGGAGTAACTATCTCCTTCAGAGTGATCTGGCGAATCTTGATAGTCCTGATGTTTGAGGTGAACCCACCCGCCAATCAGCTTACTGCTCCATATCTTGCTGCTCCATATATTGTACTGTTGTAAGTGGTGCCTCGTTTCAAGCCCGAGTTTTCAATTACATTTTAAGATATTAGAGTTCACTCTGAAGTCTGCCGTCACTACGGCCGTCTCAACCAAGTTGTTATATAATAAAAAGTGGAGCGAGTTAATCAGCAAGGGTGAAGAGCAACAACAAGATTTCAGAAAACAAACAAAACACTGCCGGGCCTGTACGAGTAAGTTCTACAGAAGCGGCTTCGAAAAAACCGACAAACGCCGAAAATACGAAAGTAAAATAAAGGCAGAGAAATATCCAGGCAATATGATTGGGCCTACTTTTATTCAGGTCGCAAATAAGTGGGAAGCTTGTAGAACCTATGATAATGGCATATGTAGACGACAACGCTTCATTTTGCCTGATGATTCGGGCAGTTTAGCAGCAGCTCAGGAGATATAAAATGGTTGGTTATTGGAAGATATTTGTTCAACACGGGCCGGTAAATAGCCTGCGCGGCTGGGGCGACTTGGTACGAAACGTAAATGCAGTGGCCAGACCAGTGTTCGCTGCCGCTTCTGATGCTACGCCGGCAGACATACAAAGCGACCAGCTAAACGCTGGTAACTTTATAGCGACAGAGGACGATTGGGGTCAGCGTTTTGATTTTAACCCTACCGTTTACAACTCTGCAGATGAAGCGCATGCTGCCTGGCAAAAATTCGCACAAAAGCGCTGGGCCTTGTTTAAGATGCGTATCACCACCGACCTTGACCCGGCTATTAGCGCGTTGAGCATAGAGAATGAACAGCGGGGGTGGCTTGGTTGGAAACAAGAGGGCGATCCCAATCCCGAGGTCGGCAGCATACCTGGCTTTACGGGCTGGGCAGACTGCGAAGGTTGGCAAGCATATTACACGGCATTGGAGATATTGAAAGATACGAAACCGTGGCGATATTTCGCCTTTGCCTATTCCGGCGGCTTGCCCGAGTTGGGCGTGTGGGAACAACCGGGTATGCGTGCTTATCTTGAGTTATGTGCCGGCCATCCCGATAGATTGGGCGTGGCGCTGCATGAATACAGTTTCAATGACGATCTTTTTAATTCTGTAACGTGGGGGAATTCGTCGACGGATGCTGTCGGCTGGAATATCTTTCGCTTCAAGCATCTATTTGACGCTTGCGACCGGATGGGAATCCGCTGGCCACAGGTGCATATTAAGGAATTTGGCTGGCACGAACGCAAGTTGGGGCCAACAAAAGAGATAACCAGACGTGACTTAGAGCGGGCAGCAGAAGTGTATGCACAGTATCCGCAAATCGAGGGTGTTGCATTGTGGACTGGTGCCAGGGGCTGGGGGGACGTTGACAAGCAAGTTGAGGGGCTTATCCCTTTTATGCAAGAAATGGCACTGACAAGGACATGGGAGATAGAAGAGCCAACAGAGCCGCCAGTAGAGCCACCAGAACCCCCAGTGGTACCGCCAGTAGTGCCCCCAACTGCTAAAATCATGTTAAAGAATCCAACCTTTGAAGATGGCTGGACAGACCAGTCTATGACTGCACAGGAACCAAATGGGTGGGGCCTGCACATAGATTTTAGTGGTGAAGTGCGCGGCCGTAAGATAAATGGCGATCCGGAATGCGTCCACAAAGGCATTGACCAGTTACCGCCAGACGAGCGGCCAGGCGGCGAGAATGAATTGATTCTTGATGGCTTTTACAATTACAAGCTATTTACGTCGGCCGTATGGCGGGCAACGTTGAGTCAGACGATTCACGATGCTACGCCCGGAGCAAAGGTTAAACTGACAGTGCCGGTAAATATCCACTTTGACGGCCGCGGCGATGAGTACGATCAAGAAGATACGTTGTTTCGTGTTTCTGTTAATCATGAACATACTGATTTCTGGATGCTCAAGAAATTTGACCGGCGGTGGGTATACGTTGAAGCATTCGGTACGGTTGATGAGAATGGGGTTGTTTACGTCGAATTAGAATGCAGCGTGAAATGGGAGCATCATACCGCGTTCTTTTTGGATGATTTGCGCATTGAATATGTAAGCGCGCCACCGGTTGAACAGCTGCCCACGGACAAGCCAAAAATTGTCGTCCTTAAACTTGCACAAGAACACGCAGAGGGTGCCTGGACAAGCAACGCTACTTTTGCCTTCAACAATTTCAAGCGTACCATCACGGTAAGCTATGAAGAAATGTTAACCCTGATGGGAGCCGGGAACAGCGATAGCTATGCTATTGTCGTTGACCCTGATTATCCAAGTCAGCAAGAAACGATTGGCATGTTGAAGGCGCGGGGGTATAAGTACGAAGTACAGTATTATGACTTGTCACCTACGCCATAAGTGGCAGAAATTGTCTAATAATGGCCATGCAATACAACCCGGATAGCTCCGGTATTCGGGCCAATCCAGGCTACTATGGTCAATAGGTTTTGCCAGGACGCAAAGCAATTGACTATGAAGACATAAGAAGAGTCGTTATTACGGTTTATCCTCCGCATCATTCGTTCTTAATTTGTCAATCTCATGTCTCATTTCATTCCAGTCCACCAAATGATCTAGGGTTTTCCAAAACTCTTCCCACGAAACTTCTCTAAGCAGCAGCCGATAGTCTCTCTTTCTTTTTTCGAGTTTGTGGCGTCCATCCGGTGTATTCATAAAGAAACTCCCAGGTGCTTTTATTTACATGCTTACGCGTTGCTTGAGTACATACCCCGCTCTGGCCACCCTCTGCGGACGAGATATAGATTTATCATACCGCAGCATTCTTTCTCGTATTCTTACGAAAAAGAATCTTTTTGGGATATTCATCAATTGTTTTGACACCTGGTGCGTACTCGCATATCATACCCACCGTCCACCTCAAGCGGAAGGTATTGC
>JAACFF010000417.1 GCA_009937635.1 Chloroflexota bacterium | reverse complement strand
TTATTAACAGCATTAAATCAACTTCTGGCTGATGAGTTGACAGCCATCAGCCAGTACATGGTCCATTCTGAGATGTGCGACAACTGGGGTTACGATAAGCTCCATAAGGCCATCGAACAGCAGGCGCACGACGAGATGCACCATGCCGAATGGCTCATCCAGCGTGTCATCTTCCTGGAAGGTGCGCCGGTCGTCTCTAAACTAAACCCGATCCTAATTGGCCAGACTGTGATGGACATGATCGGTCACGACCAAGAGGCTGAGCTAGCGGCAGTGCGGGCTTACAATGCCGCCATCCGCCTGGCGCATGAGGTGAATGACCAGGCCACCGCCGACTTGCTGACGACTATTCTCAAGATGGAAGAGGGGCATAGCGACTGGGCGGAGAAGCAGCGGGCACAAATCGAGCAGATGGGCTTGGAGAATTACCTCGTCAACCAGACCCAGGGCGCTGCGGGATAGTTGTATGGAAACTGACTCAACCTATTCAACCATCAACCGCATTGGGTTCATCGGCAACTACTTACCGCGCCAATGCGGAATCGCCACCTTCACCACTGACTTATGCGAGGCTATCGCCACTGAATATAGTGACACAACTTGTATCGCCCTACCTGTTAATGACATCGAGGCCGGCTACGCCTATCCGCCCCGGGTACGCTTTGAACTGGCCCAGAAAGATATCGACTCCTATCGCCGTGCTGCCGACTTCCTCAATATAAACGGCGTCGACCTGGTCTCGCTCCAACATGAGTATGGTATTTTTGGCGGATCGGAGGGTAGCCACATCCTGGCTCTCTTGCGCGATCTGCGGATGCCCATTGTTACAACTTTGCACACCGTTTTGCAGGAACCCAGCCCTGACCAGCGCCGGGTGCTGCAAGAAGTTACCGCTCTGTCAGATCGAGTGGTTGTAATGAGTGAACGCGGTGTAGCTTTCTTGGACGAACTCTATGGGGTCCCACCGGAGAAGATCGACCTGATCCCTCACGGCATCCCCGATGTCGCCTTCGTCGATCCCAGCTTCCACAAGGACCTTTTTGGCGTCCAGGGAAAGATGATTCTACTCAGTTTTGGACTGCTCTCAGCTAACAAAGGAATCGAAACCGTCATTGCCGCCTTGCCCGCCATAGTGGCTCGCTATCCCAACGTGATTTACATCATTGTGGGGGCCACCCATCCACACGTTTTGCGACAGGAGGGTGAAACGTACCGTTTGTCTTTGCAGAGGCTAGCCCAGGAGCTCGGCGTTACCGGAAATGTCATCTTCTACAATCGTTTTGTCAGCCTGGAAGAACTGATTGAGTTCATTAGCGCAGCAGACATCTACATCACGCCCTACCTCAACCCGGCCCAGATCACTTCAGGAACCCTGGCCTATACACTGGGCGCCGGCAAAGCTGTCGTTTCGACGCCCTATTGGTATGCGGAAGAGATGCTGGCTGATGATCGCGGCGCGCTGGTGCCATTCCGTGATCCCCCAGCATTAGCCGATCAGGTGATTGACCTGTTGGATGACGAATCTAAACGCCACGCCATGCGCAAGCGGGCTTATCTGTTTGGGCGGGCCATGATCTGGCCGCAGGTCGCACAGCGCTATATGGAAAGCTTTGAACGAGCTCGCGCCGAACGTCGATCTTTCATTCCCTCCGGCTTTGCGGTAAAACCGCTCAACCAGCGTCCGGGGGAACTGCCGCCCCTCAAACTCGATCACATGCGCCATATGACAGACGACACAGGGATGATTCAACATGCCAATTTTATCGTGCCCAATTATCAAGAAGGCTACAGTATCGACGATAATGCCCGTGCCTTGATTGTGAGCACCCACCTGGCGGAATTGGAATTGGACGACGGTTTAGCCTTTGCCCTGGCCTACCGCTATCTTGCTTATATCGGATACGCCTTCAATCGTGAGAACGGCCGCTTTCGCAACTTTATGAATTACCAGCGCAACTGGCTCGAAGAAAGCGGATCAGAGGATAGTCATGGCCGCACTCTGTGGGCCTTGGGAACTGTGTTGGGACGCTCTAACACTCCGGCACTGCAGAGTACGGCGGGCTGGCTTTTTGAGCAAGGCCTACCAGCCATTCTGCAAACAACCAGCCCGCGAGCCTGGGCTTTCACCCTCATCGGCATTCACGAGTATCTGCGTCGCTTTGATGGGGATCGCCGGGCCAACCAGGTACGGGATGAATTGGCATGGCGCTTGCTCAACTTGTACCAACAGAGCCGCTCCACTGAGTGGTGTTGGTATGAAGCTAGTTTGAGTTATTGCAACGCAGTGCTTCCGCAGGCCATGCTGATGTGCGGTCAATGGATCCCAAATGAGGCCATGACCGAGGCCGGACTGGAGTCACTCGGCTGGTTGGCCGACCTGCAGCGTGCTGATCGAGTCGGAGGGCACTTTGTGCCAATTGGCTCCAATGGCTTTTATGAACAGCATGGTGAGCGCGCCAGGTTCGATCAACAACCGGTCGAGGCGCAAACGATGGCTTCTGCCTGCCTGGAAGCTTACCGCAGCACCGGCGATGAGCGCTGGCGGACAGAAGCCCAACGTGCCTTCGAATGGTTCCTGGGCCGCAACGACTTGAATCTTCCTCTTTACGACCCAACCACGGGGGGCTGCCGTGATGGCCTCCATCCTGACCGCCCTAACGAGAATCAAGGCGCGGAATCGACGCTGGCCTTTTTACAGACTGTGTTAGAACTACGCCTGGCCGAGAATCCCCTGCTATTTCTGGAGTCCAACACGTCATGAATCAGCAACTCCCCGATCTTCTTCACCGTCATAAGCTGAATCCCATCCTGACCGCTGCCGACTGGCCCTATCCCGCAAACTCCGTGTTTAACCCTGCCGCCACGCTGCTGCCCGATGGCACTACTTTGCTCCTGTGCCGTGTCGAAGACCGGCGCGGGCTTTCCCACTTGTGTGCGGCCCGTTCCGCCAACGGCGTGGATCAGTGGCAAATTGACACCCAGCCTACTCTTTTGCCTGATCCTGATAGCTTTCCAGAGGAATTATGGGGTATTGAAGATCCACGTATCACCTTCGTTCCCGAATTAAACCAGTATGCCATTGTCTATACGGCCTTCACGCGCGATGGTCCTGGCGTGGCCCTGGCATTCACGAAGGATTTTCACCAATTCGAGCGCTACGGCGTGATCATGCCACCAGAAGATAAAGATGCGGCTCTGTTACCACATCGGATTGGCAACTATTGGGCCTTGATCCACCGCCCGGTCAGTGCCCCCAGGGCTCACATGTGGATATCCTATTCGGCTGACCTGCGTCATTGGGGCAGCCACAAGCTAATGATGGAAGCCCGGAGAGGGGCATGGTGGGATGCCAATAAGATTGGCTTGTCACCGCCACCCATTGAAACTGCGAAAGGGTGGCTCGTGATCTACCATGGCGTGCGCCAGACGGCGGCTGGCGCTATTTACCGGTTGGGACTGGCGTTGTTTGATCTACATACACCGGAACATTGTCTAAAACGCGGCGATGAGTGGTTCTTTCGGCCGGAAGAGTCTTACGAGCTCCAGGGGGATGTGGGCAGTGTTGTCTTTCCTTGTGGTTACACGCTTGCGCCCGACGGCGACACGATCCATCTGTACTACGGCGCAGCCGATACAAGCATTGCCCTGGCTATCGGCAGTGTCGGCACCATGCTTGATTGGCTTGAGCAACATGGTTAGAGGGGGAAAACAACTAGGATTACTTATAATATTTCCCACAGCCGGCGCTGTCCGAGCAGCACACGTGGGAGTTAGTTCAGGAGAATGTGAAAAAATTGTCTAAGAAAATCTACGTTGGAAATTTGTCTTATGATGCCACAGAAGAGCAAGTAAGGAAGGTGTTCTCGAAATTTGGTACGGTTGATTCTATTGCCATGATTAATGATCGTAATTCGGGGCGGTTTCGAGGTTTCTGTTTCATAGTGATGGAAGAATCTTCAGCCAATGCTGCCATTAAGGCCCTAAATGATACCGATCTTGATGGCCGTATGTTGCGCGTAGACTTGGCGCAAAAGCGCGAAGATCGTGATAGCGAGCGTCAGAAAAGTAAGTTTCCAGATAGTGGTGGGGGCAACTTCTAAGTCAAGATGGTCAGGAATGACTGATACTCCCCGGCACAAAATTTGATCGCTTAAAGATCACACCAGCCTGACTCCGTATTCATCTCATGATTGTTGCGTTCTTGGCTATAGAACGCTCTTAATGAGATGAAATTAGCGGCCGTACTATGCAATTAATCGATCCAAGGTTTTCTGAGCAGAAAATATCGCGTTTTTAGCCTAGGAAAGGCCCTCCTGCACAGTCTCTTCTAAATGACTCAACACACTTATCTGGTTGGACAAGTTGTCAAACGGCCGTTAAATCGGCTGTCGATGAGTAAGCCGGCACGATGAAACTGCCCCAACCGTCGATGGAGCAGCCTGATGAAGCTAAAAAGAAGGCGATTAGCTCAATTGGGGCGAGAGAGAAGTGCTACCAGGGGCTCGATAATAATCGTTGATAATGCCACCCAGGAGCTGTCGGCAATTAACCGTGCCCGACTTTGCTGGTTCCGGATACGGGATGGGTGCCTGCTGCTCCAGACTCTGATGTGGCCGGCGGGTGTTGTAGTATTCAATGTAAGTCTGAAGCACACGACGGAGATGCCCTTCGCTGAGAATCAAAACATGATCTAAACACTCTTCACGAACACTTCTGACCCATCTTTCTGCAAAAGAATTGGCATTGGGTGCTTCAATGGGGGTATGAATGACACGGATTTGCTTCGATTGAAAAACATCATCAAACATTTTCGTCAGCTTCTTGTCATTATCGTGAATCAGGCAACGGAATGTCTCTTCTCGTTCTTCGATAGCCCAGATGTATTGACGAGCTTGCTGAGCCACCCACTGCCCATTCGGGTTGGCAGTTACCCCGGCCAGGTGAACCCGTCTTGTTCCAATCTCCAAGAAGAAAAGCACATAGTAGGTGCGCAAAAAAAGCGATTCCACCACAAAAAAGTCACACGCCAACAGCTGTTCTTTGTAGTGTTTCATCATAGTCTTCCAACCAATCGACCCATACCTTACCGGAGCGGGCACGATGTCATGGCGACCGAG
>JAACFF010000416.1 GCA_009937635.1 Chloroflexota bacterium | reverse complement strand
TAGAACCTTACCTCGCCCAACTACCGATATTGGGTGAATACGCCGATCTACTGGCAGGCTTAGCGGCCGTCACCCTTGTCACCTACCTCTCCCTCGTCTTGGGCGAACTGGCGCCCAAACAAATTGGCCTAAACAAATCAGAAAGCGTCGCCGCCCGCGTCGCTCCCTTCATGACCAGGCTGGCCAGCCTGACTCATCCCCTCGTCCGCTTCCTCAGCGTCTCGACACGGTTTGTCGTACGCCTGCTGCGCATTCGCCCTTCCGACGAACCGGCCATCACCGAAGAAGAGATCCAAATGATGATGCAGCAGGCCACTAAAATCGGCGTCGTAGAACCCATTGAAGAAGAAATCGTGGAGCAGCTCTTCCGCGTTGGCGATCTGCGCGCCAATGATCTCATGGTTGATCGCACCGACATCCAATGGCTGGATATAGACGATCCGCCCGACGTCATTCGCGCCAAGATCAGCGGCGGCATCCATTCCCGCTATCCCGTCGCCCGCGGCGACCTGGACAATGTCGTCGGCCTTGTATTCGTGAAAGACATGATCGTGCAAACTCTGACCACGCCTTCCCCGGACCTCGAACTCTTGCTCAAACCCGCCCTTTTCATCCCGTCTGGTCTACCTGTATTTCAAGTATTGGAACAATTTAAAGAAGCCCAGGCGCAAATCGCCTTCGTCACCGACGAACATGGCGGCGTCTCCGGCCTCGTGACCTTCATCGACCTCTTGGAAGCCATCGTCGGCGACGTGCCTGAACTCGGAGATCCCGCCGACCCCACGGCCGTTGCCCGCGCAGATGGCTCCTGGCTACTCGACGGCAAACTGCCTATTGAAGAATTCAAGCAGATCTTCAACATCCCCAATCTACCCGAAGAAGGCGAAAACTATTACCAAACCATCGGCGGCTTCGTCATGAGCTATCTCGGCCGTATCCCGCAAACGGGAGACCTCTTCACCTGGCAAGGTCTGACCATCGAAGTAGTGGACATGGACTGGCGTCGCGTGGACAAAGTGTTAGTCACACCACTTGAGAAATAGCGAAACTTCGAATCAGTCGCCGCTCGTCACTCAAAATCTGCAAAATCTTTGATTTGTTTTTTTGGAGTAATCGAATGACCTTTGCCAACCGCACATCAATGCTAAAACCAGAAGGCGCCTACCAGGTATTGTCCCGCGCGCAAGAACTCGAAGCCCAGGGACGGGACATCATTCACCTGGAGATCGGCCAACCTGATTTCAACACCCCCACCAATATCAGCTTCGCCGGCATCCGCGCCATCGCCGAAGGGCGCACGCGCTACAATGCCACGGCCGGCATGCCCGAACTGCAGAAGGTAATCGCCGCCGATGCCGGCCAACGTCGCGGCATGAAGATCCGTCCTGAGCAAGTACTGGTGAGCCCCGGCGCCAAGCCAAACCTCTTCTTCCCCTCCCTGGCCCTGGTCGACCATGGAGACGAAGTCATCTATCCCAACCCTGGCTTTCCCACCTATGAAGCGATGATCAACGTCGCCGGAGGCATACCGGTGCCCGTGCCCCTCCTGGAAGAAAACGACTTCTCCTTCGATTTGCAGGCCTTTGACCGGCTCGTCAACGAGCGCACGCGACTTATCATCCTCAACTCGCCCAGCAACCCCACCGGCGGCGTGATGCCTCTCGCTGACCTGGAACATATCGCCGCCGCCGCCCAGCAACACGACAGTTGGGTCCTTTCCGACGAGATCTACACCCGTCTCATCTTCGATGAAGCCAAAGCTCCCTCCATAGCCGCTTTGCCCGGCATGGCCTCCCGCACGATCATCATGGACGGCTTCTCCAAAACCTACGCCATGACCGGCTGGCGCCTGGGCTATGGCATCATGCCCGAGCCACTGGCCCGGCGCGTCCAACTGCTGTTCACGCACGCCCTGGGCAGCACCGCTCACTTCACGCAAATCGCCGGCATAGAGGCTCTGACAGGCACGCAAGAAGCCGTAGCGGACATGCTCGCCCAATACCGGCAAAGACGTGACACTATCGTCGACGGCCTTAATGCCATACCAGGCATCCGCTGCCGCAAGCCACAAGGAGCATTCTACGCCTTCCCCAACATCAAATCCCTTGACAAAAGCGCCGCCGAGCTCGCCAATCTCCTGCTCGACCAAGCAGGCGTGGCCCTCCTACCCGGCACCGCCTTCGGCGCATACGGCGAAGGTTACCTGCGCCTCTCCTATGCCAATTCCATTCCCAACATCAACAAGGCCCTGGAACGAATGGAAACCGTTCTCCGTGCGCTGCGGCCTCATTAGCTATTCAACAATTCACAATTCAGCCATTCACAATTATCTTCCACCCGCCATAATAAACAGTTATAATCCGCCCCAATGAACACACTCTCCACCCCTGTCACCCAGGCCCTTGATCGACTCGGCATCCCCTACCGCGTCTTCATCCATCCCGGCCCTGTCAGATCACTCGAACAGGCCGCTCAAGAACGCGGACAACAGCCTGAGCAGATCATCCGCAGCCTGCTCTTCCGCATCTCCAAGGAGGAGTTTGTTTTAGCGCTTGTCGCCGGCCCGCAGCAAATCGATTGGAAAAAACTACGCCGCTACCTTGGCCAAAAGCGCCTGACTACGGCCAGCGAAAGTGAAGTCTTGCGCCTCACCGGCTACCCTCGTGGAGCCGTCTCCCCCTTTGGCTTGCCCCAACCTATACGCACTGTGGCCGATCCCGGCATCTTTGTCCCCCAGGAAGTCTCTATTGGATCCGGCGTGCGGGGCACGACGATCATCCTGGCAACGGCCGACCTGCAACAGGCGCTCCCCGAGATCGAGCTTGTCTCCCTTCTATCGCAATCCAAATCGTAATCGCTCTCGCGATCAAGAGAATTGACATCCGTGCGCGTAATCTTTGTACTCAATGCGGTCGCAAAGTTATTGATATTACCTATTATGGCGAGGTAATTGCACGCCTTATTCCGGCCAAGGCGGTCAAGACCTCTGAAGAGGAATTGGCATCATTGTGGAAGCAGATGGATCAATTGGCGCAACAAGTGGGTGCCAACCAGCAAATACTACAGATGCCTACTATGCAGCTCATCAGCGTAGGCAGCAATGTGGGACAGCTTGCTGCTAAAATCGCTTCTGAGAATCAGCTTCGCGGAGCCGGCGCGGTCTACGTTGCCACCGCCCAACTTCTCGACGTACCACTCGTAAGCTGGGATCAGGAACAGCTCACGCGTGCAAGCAACATCATCAGTACGGCCATACCCTCCACTTAGAAGACCTGCCAGGTTTACATCAAGCTTATTAAAATGGTTGGGTAATTGTCGTCGCAATTGCAGGTGCCGGAGAAACGACAAGACTTGGTTTCTTAGCGTTTCTGCCTATTCAATATGATCCGTTGTCCCTGCGGCATACACATCTTCATACTTTGAATGCGCTTCACGGAAACTGATCAGACGCTGCTCCTTCTCGTCCCATAATCCGAGCGACAGCGTCGCGAAACTTGAACGTAAGGTTAGTTCATTTACATCCCGAAACAGGGGGTCTGCATTGTAAGTCTCTTCAAGCTTATAATTGGGAATACGTGGGCTTAGGTGGTGGATATGATGAAAGCCAATATTGCCACTGAACCATTGCAAAATGCGCGGCAATTTATAGTAGGAACTACCTTTCAACGCGGCGTCCACGTAACTCCAATCCTCATCACTAGCCCAGTAAGCGTCTTCATATTGGTGCTGTACAAAGAAGAACCAGACGCCAACTGTTGTGGCGATATAGGTGATTGGAAACCACAACAGGAGAAATGATTTCAGCCCGATGGCCCAAATGGTCAAAGCAGCCAAAATCAGGATACCCAGGTTCGTCCAATAAACACTCTGCCGCTCTTTTTTCCAGGCTTTTCCCTTCGCCATTTTGTATGGAAAGCGGTAGCCGACAACGAAAGCGAAGAAAGGTACCAACCCTATCAGAAAGAAGGAGTTGCGAAATATGCGATACCCACGCTGCCGCCATTTGGAGGAGTGAAAGTATTCGTCCACGGTCATTGTGTAAATATCGCCGATGCCACGCATATCACCCAGCTTGCCCGAATTTGCATGGTGGATAGCATGACTCTTGCGCCATTGATAATAGGGCACAAGCGTTAAAATGCCGCATAGGCTGCCCACGCGATCATTCCATTTGCGGTTATTGAAAAATGAACCATGACCGCAATCGTGCTGGATTATAAACATACGCACCAGGCATCCAGCCGTGGGAATAGCGATCAACAATGTTAACCAATAGCTGACGGAAAGGCTAAGGTACGCCAAAATCCAACCGATAAAGAATAGTCCAAATGAGTTGACCAGCTGCCAGATGCTTCTGCGTGTATCGGCCGACTGGTAAGGCTTAACGATATTCTTCCAATCTGCTTGTCGGCCTATTTGAGTTGATGCCGATTTGATGTCGAGTGCCATTGTTCTTACTCCATTCACCCGCATTAAGACTATTCTCTTTTAGAAGATAGGGTAATCCGGTTGCTTACGGCTCCATTAATCAGCAGATATAATAGCACGATTATTGGACTGAGGCGAGTGATTGGTCGAATTGTTTTGCTCGTTTCCCATACCGTGCGATGCACTCGCCCCACGTAATGGCCCATTTCCACAATCCTTGCAAGTGCATTGCACGGCCTCCCAACCTACCAATCGTTTGTGTTTGACCCTGGCTTCTTTGAACCTGGGACTGCGAATCAGGAAAACTAATCACGGCATCTTGGTATGGCTTGGTCCTAATCTCCCGAAAACTCGTCAAACAATCCCAACTGATACCCCCCGTCCACATTCAAATCTATTTTCCGTGGCACCAACTTGCTTTCCTCAACACCTCCTTGGTTATTAATCGTCTCCACTATTTTGGGGATACAATAACTTTCCATCTCCTCTTGAATCTGGAGTGTGTTGAATCTTAGCACCTTCCACCCTACCGCTTCCAGGGCATTATTTCTTTTATTATCCTGCTTTGACTTCTCCGGATTCGCATGGTAACTATCACCATCCGTCTCTACATCGATATTGGCCTTATCACAGAAAATAGCAAAATCAAGCGCATAATGCTGCCGCTTCACCTTCATATAGAACTGTCGTTCT
>JAACFF010000415.1 GCA_009937635.1 Chloroflexota bacterium | reverse complement strand
TGCCTCCAAGCACCAGGAAAAACGCAGCAAGCAGGTAAGACATGATGAAACCCACCAGGGAAGTCATCTGGAAGCGCACGAAGTTGAACAGGTTCTGGTAAATACCACGCCCGAACTCCACCGCCTTAACAATGGTAGCGAAGTTGTCGTCGGTCAGGATCATCACCGCAGCCCCTTTCGAGACCTCGGTACCGGTGATGCCCATGGCCACACCGATATCCGCCTTCTTTAAAGCCGGGGCATCATTGACCCCATCCCCGGTCATGGCCACGATGTTGTCCTGCTCTTGGAGTAGCGTCACCAAACGAATCTTATCCTCCGGCGCTACGCGGGCTACCACCCCAATCTCGTCCAGTTGCTGCTTTAGATCATCATCGGGAATGGCGGCAAATTCGGCCCCGGTCAAAGCTCTGCCTTCGATGCCCAGTTGGTGACCGATGGCTGCGGCTGTTACGGCATGGTCACCGGTGATCATGCGCACCGTAATGCCGGCACTGTGGCATTCGTCAATGGCGTCCTTGGCCTCAGCGCGCGCCGGGTCCACGATTCCAACCATCACGAGCAGGGTGAGGTCATTGATCAAATCGAACAGATTGGCTTTCGGATCGAAGGTACTCGGATCGAAGTCTCGCCGGGCCACGACCATCACACGCTCTCCCGCCTGGGCGATGCGTTCGTTTTCTTCCAACGCCATATGGCGATTTTCTTCCGTTTGCGCTACATCTTCTCCACTAGGGTTCCAATAGTAACCGCTGCGGGCGATCAGCACGTCGGGTGCGCCTTTGACAAAGCAGCGCACCACCGGCTGGCCTTGTTCATCCTTCAGGTTGTGGAAGGTGGCCATAAACTTGTAATCCGCGTCGAAGGGTACCTCCGCAACACGGGGAAACATCTCTCGGGCGCCATCCACGCTGATGCCGCCCTTCTCGGCCAGCACGATCAGCGCACCTTCTGTGGGGTCGCCGATAAGGGCGCCTTTGTCGTCGAGTGTGGCGTCGGCGCACAGCGCCATCGGCAGCATGATTTGGTCGAGATCGATCCTGGTGCCGCCGGCGCTCAGCAGCTTTCCTTCGGTGCTGTAAGTCAGGGTGCCTTTCTGCCAGGGTTTTCCTTCACGATCACTGCTGGCCAGTTCATACGTCCCTGACGTTCCATAGCCTTCTCCGGTCACCGTGAAGCGATTATGCCCGGGGATGGTGAACTCGACGGCCGTCATCTTGTTGAGGGTCAACGTACCGGTCTTGTCCGAGCAGATGGCAGACACGGAGCCAAGCGTCTCTACCGATGGTAGCCGCTTGACGATTGCGTTCATTTCTGCTAGCGTACGGGTGCCCATAGAATACAAGGTGGTAACCACCGCCGGCAGGCCGGTAGGGATGGCTGAGATAGCCAGCGCCACACCTGAGATAAATACAGCTTCCAGAGGTTGCTCGTTGATGATCCCAAGGATGATCATGAGAATGAATGCCAGGCCAGCCAGTCCGGCGATGATCATGGTTAGCCGATCGAGCTGCTTCTGTAGTGGAGTCTTATCCTCCTCAGTCTTATTGAGCAGGTCGGCGATGTGCCCCATTTCTGTGGCCATACCTGTGGTTGTGACAATCATCTCCCCTCGCCCGCGCGTGACCGAAGTATTCATGTAAGCCATGCAGTGACGGTCGCCAAGGGGGGCATCAGCGTCGGGGATAGTTTCGGTGTCTTTAGGGGAAGCGACGCTCTCACCGGTAAGGGCAGCTTCCTCGATCTCAAGTGTAGCCGTTAAAAACAGGCGCCCATCAGCAGGGACGAGGTCACCCGCCTCCATCAATACGATATCTCCCGGTACCAGCTCAACGGCCTCCACCTCTTTTGCCTCGCCATCCCGGCGCACGCGGGTGATATTCTTCATCGTCTTGGCCAACGCTGCCAGACTTGCTTCAGCTTTTTCCTCCCCGCGCAAACCCAGGACTGCGTTGAAGATCGTCAGGCCAACCAGCACCAAGGTGGTTCCCCACTCTTCGGTGAAGACCTGGTTAATGATCGCGGCACCAAGCAGGACAAACTGCATCAAGTCCTGATACTGGCGTAGAAATGCACGCCAGCCGGGTTCTTTTTTCTTTTCTTCCAATTGATTTGGGCCGTATTTACCCAGCCTCTGCTCCGCTTCAGACGTGCGCAGCCCCTTAGTCGGGTCGACCTGAAGCTCACTGCCGACATCCTCCGTTGTCAGGGTGTACCAATTTGGTTGACTATCTGTTGTTTCTGCCATTATCCATTCCTTATTGATAATCGGTACAAATTTTCAATCTTAGTCGAGAGGAAATGGAACAGTCATGTAATCGGACCTCCTGCAGTTGCTCCGTCCCTCCTTCAAGCCACTATTCACTTAGCGGATGGACGACTATGCGCCGTCCATCCGCTCGTCATTGTGTTTACTCTCAATCTGGTGATTTGTCCAGTCGCTTTACTGAAGTAACAGACAACACCCGGAGAGACTATTGTGCTCTATCGAAATTAATACCCCTCGTAGCCAGGAAGACGCTTACGGCCAGCTCCACCGGTGTACCACAGAATGTCAAACACCAGCATCAAGCCGAGCCACAACCAGTCCCATCCCAGAATGCCGCCAGGTGCGACGATGACATACATTATGGTCGTCCAGGGCAGGAATACGATGCCCAGTATCGGCCAAAGCCACCACAGATTACCGCCGGCGAAATTTCGAAAGGCCGCTTCCCAGCGCAGCGGCTGGAAAATCCACCAAAGTGGGCCGGCGATGCGCGGACCCAGGAAAATAAGCACTACAAAAAAACAACACATGATGAAATCTCCTTGTATGGTCTTTTGTGAAGATGCCAGCCCATCTTCACTCGGAATGTCAACCTGAAGGCTGGTCCAGATCTGGAAAAGGTTGGCTCCCTAAATGCCGAGCAGCTTGGCCTTCTTAGCCGCGAACTCCTCTTCGGTGAGAAGGCCCTGATCTTTGAGGGCGGCCAGGCGCTCGAACCGGGTGATTACATCAACTCGTGACCTGGTCCTGGTTTCTAATCTTCCTCCTTGCCAACGCCAAACAAGTGGAGGATGAACTTGACGATTTCACTGGCGATTAGGAAGAGCAGGGCAACACCGAAGCAGATGAACCACTGCTGTCTGGTCAAGGGAACCGTATCGAATATCGATTGCAAGATGCCTAACTCGGTGACCAGCATCAGAATCACGATGACCCAACCATAGGCGTACCATAGATAGCGGTTGGAAAATGTTTCGCGTCGGAAGACGGTTTGGGTAGGATTTCGCAAACTGAGCGAGAAGGGGATGTGAACGATGGAAAACATCACCATGGCCATTGTCTGGGCGGCGGCAGCATCGCCGATTGTCGTCACGGTCCACTGGTAAGCGCCTACGGAGACGATGGCGGTGAGTGCACCAATGATGAAGAGGCGAATCGCCAGGGGCCAGGTCATAATCCTTTGGTCGGCCGGGCGTGGTTTGCGTTCCATCAATCCTTCGGACGGGGTGTCAAAAACGAAGTTAATGCCGATGGCACCCTGGATGAAGTAGTTGACGAATAGAATTTGCAGCGGATTAAACAAGACCAGGGTCACGCCAAAAGCGGCCGCGGCCAGGAAAGACAATATGAAGGAGAACAGACCGGCCATCTGGAAGCGAACGTACTTGAGCAAATTGTCGTAGATCGTCCGACCGTACTCGACAGCACCCACAATGGTGGCAAAATTGTCATCGGTTAAGATCATCACCGCTGCATCTTTAGAGACGTCTGTCCCAGTGATACCCATGGCCACGCCGATATCAGCCTTCTTTAAGGCTGGCGCGTCATTAACGCCGTCGCCGGTCATGGCCACGATCTTGTTCTGCTTCTGGAGTAAAGAGACCAACCGAATCTTGTCTTCGGGAGCGACACGAGCCATGACGCCAATGTCGTCAAGCTGCTCGTTGACTTCCTGGTCGCTCATCTTGTTGAATTCGGCGCCAGTGATGGCCCGCCCTTCAATGCCCAACTGTTTAGCAATGGCTCCGGCCGTCACCGCGTGGTCGCCGGTGATCATGCGCACCCGGATGCCAGCCGAGTGACACTCAGCGATGGCGTCCCTAGCCTCCGCACGCGGGGGATCGACGATGCCAACCATGGCCATGAGGGTCAGCTCTTTGATCTCATTCAGCAGGTCGACGTCCGGGTCAAAGGTAGCCGGGTCAAAATCCCGTTGGGCCGTGGCCAGGACTCGCATGCCTTCTTTGGCAATGTCTTCATTGGCGTTTACAACACGCGGTCGCAATGGCTTATCCAGGTCCAGGGTAGTATCGCCCCCGGCAAACGTTCGCGCTGGTTCATCCAATGGTACGGCCTTGCCCTCCTCCCACCGCAAAGTAGTCGAACGAGACAGTATGACATCGGGAGCACCCTTGACGTAGCAGCGCACGACGGGGCGGCCGTTGTCATCCATCATATTGTGGAAAGTGGCCATAAACTTGTACTCTGAATCAAACGGTACTTCGGCGATGCGCGGATATTCTTTGCGCGTCGCTTGCACCATCATGCCCCCTTTTTCAGCTAGAACGACCAGTGCCAATTCGGTCGGATCGCCAACGACCTCACCATCGGCCACGACTGCATCCGCACACAAGGCCATTGGCAGGAAGTATGGATCGAGGTTGGTATCCCGTTGACCGCCGATGTGACGGATCTGACCTTCAGTCTCGTATCCTTCACCCGTGATATCAAATCGATATCCCGCAATCGTCAGCACTCGCGCCGTCATCTGGTTCAGGGTAAGCGTGCCTGTCTTGTCAGAGCAGATGGCCGAGGTGGAACCCAGGGTTTCTACGGCCGGGAGTACCTTGATAACTGCGTTACGACGGGCCATTTCTTGGGTGCCCAAGGACAAAATCAAGGTCACGACGACGGGCAAAGCCGTGGGAATGGCCGCGATGCCCAGGGCTATGGCGAGCACAAAGAGTTCGTCGAAGGTGGAACCCCAGATTGTTATGCCAAGAATTATGATCAGCACCAGGGCGATGCCGGCCAGGGAGGCAATGATGATAGTCAGGCCATCGATCTGCTTTTGCAGGGGAGATTTTTCTTCCTCGGTGGCCTGCAACATGCCGGCAATGTGACCTACTTCCGTA
>JAACFF010000085.1 GCA_009937635.1 Chloroflexota bacterium | reverse complement strand
CGGCTGGCCAGCCAGTCCGGCGCCAGCGCCGGATCGGAAAAGCCCAGCAAATAGTTGAAATAGCCAAAGGTCGGGTTGTACATAAGCTTCCAAAAGAGGCCTACCACCACCGGGGAGAGCATCATCGGAATCAAGATGATCGTAGTAATGATACCGCTACCCGCGAACTGCTCGCGCAGCAAAAGAGCCAGGGCGAACCCTAGCACCAGCTCCAGACCCACCGACAAAAAGACATAACGGCCGGTAATCGAAAACGATTCCCACAAGGCCTCCGAAAAGAGAACGCGCTCAAAATTCTCAAATCCAACCCACTCCGGCGCTTTGAAGACAACGGCCGAATAGTCGGTGAAGCTGAGGAAGAGGCTGTAGGCCAGGGGAAAGACGTTAAAGGCAATCAGGATAATTAATGTCGGCCAGATAAATAGATTAACAAGCGAACGATCACTTAAAGTTCTGGTTTGTTTTTCCTGAATGGGAGGTTCCGTTTCAGTCTCGACCACCGGCTCTATGCTTGATGTAGACATAAACTCACCATATGCTTTTTCACTAAAGTGGGAGACCGGAATATGACCGGTCTCCCACGGGAATCTTTGACAGAGGCCGCCTCTCAGACCGTACGGGATGCGCTTCTGGACACGTCATCGCTGGTCGTGAACAGGAGTGCATTTCAAGAGCACTGAGACGCGTACCGAACGTTAAAGATATCCGCTTGTTATACTAAACAACTTATTCCAGGAATCCAGCATCGCGTAAAAGCTCGGCCTGCGCTTCGGCAGCTGCGTCCAACGCTTCTTGCGCGGTACCCTCGCCACCAATCACATACTTGGCTACCGGATCCCTGTATGCGAACAGCAGCTCGTTGAAGATGGGGATATTGTAGAAATCCTTAACCATAGTCATCGTCTCGGCGAAGGCTGCGTTGTAAGGCGTCTGTTCCAGGAAAGCTGGATCCTCGAGTACGGCCTTATTGGCTGAGTAGCCGCCAAGGTCGCCCCATTTCTTCTGAACCTCATCCGAGCCAAACCATTTGATGAAATCAAACGAGGCTTGTTTGCGATCATCATCGATGAAGTTAATGACGCTGATGCCCTGCCCACCGAGAGAGGCAAACTGAGCTCCGTCGGGTCCGGCCGGGTTGACGAAGTAGCCCAAGTTTCCAGCATAAGGGCTGATCTCAGAGTTTTCCAACGCCGGGAAGAATGCGAAGTAGTTCATGCCCATCGCCGCCTGGCCGCCGATCATGGCGTCATTCACTTCGGCGAAGAAGGCGTTGCTCATGCCCGGAGGCTGGCAGCAGTCATACAGTTCCTTGTAGTACTCGAGAGAAGCGACAGCTTCAGGGGAATTGACGTGCCCTTCGGGATCGAAGTTTTCATGCCAGTCAGCGCCAAAGGAGAACAACATATTTTGGGCACCCATGACCAGCGCGTCGTAATCGACCTGGGTGTAAATGGCCGAACCATAAAGACCTTCATCGGGACGGGTAAAGAACTTGGCGACATCCATCAGCTGATCCGTCGTTTCCGGCGGCGCCAGTGGATAGCCATATTCCGCTTCAAAAGCGGCCATTTCATCCGGGTCTTCGAAGAGATCCTTGCGATAGACCCACCCATTGGCGTCGCCCTCGGTGGGGTAGGCCCAGTAGGTGCCCGATCCCGTTGGATATTCGCCGTAGTAGGTTAATGTCGCTTCCGTAACCGTATCCGTCAGATTGTTATCATTGAGGAAGTCTGTCATTTCCACGTAATGGCCCTGGCTTGAAGAGGTACCAATCCACTGGCTATCGCCAACAACCATATCATAATTGGTGCCTTGAGCCGCCATCTCGCTGTTGAACAGGGTGCCAAACGAGCCCCACGGTTCCTGAATGACATTGACCTTAATACCGGTCTCTGTCTCATAATCCTTTACGAGTTCTGCCAGGTAGTCAGCCGGATCCCACTGCGCCCACAAGATTGTCAGCTCCTCAACGGCGGCCATTTCCTCCGCTACTTCTGCCTCAACCGCTTCTTCTACGGCCTGTTCACCTTCAGAAGCTTCTGATATCACCGCTGCTTCTTCTGCAGAAATATCTGCTTCATCCGCTACTTCCTCAGCGGGCGCGCCACCACATGCGGCCAGGGCTATGACCAAGAATGCCAACAGTAACCAGAAAATTCGTTTTTGTTTCATGTGTCTAATACCTCCTCCTTTGGGAAGTTCTCTAATCATTAACTGACTCAAATCTTTTTGCCTAAACATCCGTCTTCCAAACTACTTGTCTTATTGCGGTGTACAGGTATCTTTCTCGCTATAGTTCACCTCCTTTTCTAGCTCACTAAATGATCGCTTTTTGACTATAATCGCCCCGGTGAAATCCTGATGATTTGCCAAAGGCGGAACAAACAAGGATGCTAATTGTAAATCAGGTGATCAAACAAATTCTTGCGCAAGCTTTCCAGGTGCTCGTGCATAGCCGTTGCTGCGGCTTGCGCATCGCCCTCAGCGATGGCTTCGACGATGACGCGGTGTTCGGCCGTTCCGTTGCGTAGTTGTTTCAATCTCAGATTGTGATCGATGCTCGCATAGCGGTGGATGCGGTTGCGCATTTGCAGCACAAATTCTCCCAGCAGTTGGTTGGGGCAGGCGTCGCTGAGAATTTCATGCCAGGCTGTATCCGCTATTGACCACGCTTGCCGGTCGCCCTCCTCAACTGCTTGCTCCATGATTAGCAGGTTCTCCCATAATAAAGCGACCTGTTCCGACGACATGTTTTCGGCCGCCAATCTGGTTAGTTCAGGTTCGATAATTAAACGGATAAAGAGCACATCCAAAATTTGTCTAAAGGAACGGGCAGCCACGGTAACGCCGCGACCTGGTGAGATCTCCACCAATCCTTCTTGTGACAGCATTTGCAACGCTTCACGCACCGGTGTACGGCTGATGCCTAGTAATTTGGAGATGCGATTTTCGGAGAGCGGCTCGCCAGGGGGTATGTTTGCATGGCGAAGAGCATCCTTCAGACGATCATAAGCGACCTCCCGCAGCAGGCGGGAGCCGCCGGCGGGGTAGTCTGATTGGTGCAAAACTAGGTAACGTTCAATTTCGTCCACGACGACCTTATACTGCATGCATACTTCATATATACAGGTTGTATACAAGGTGTATGTCATTCTAGAGGACGGCAGCGTGCTTGTCAAGAGGCAATTTTGAGATTGCTCAGGGGATCAAGAATTTATGGTGTTAAGCCGAGATTTCAGCTGTTCCCTTTGCCCAATCTTCCAACTTCGTGAACGAGTCCCGAAAAATAGGGTCGCGTGCCACATAGTAAGCACAGCGAATCTGATCGCGTGAATGGTCAAAACTCCAGGTCAATAGATGTTTTGAATTGGGGTTTGGATCTTGACCGCGCACATCATACGCAGTTCGCTGGACAACAATCATTCTAGATGTCGGATGGAATCCAGTCAGTTTACTCTCTTTGTAAAAATCAGATTACCTGATACTATCGGCAGCTAGCTCGAATCTTGCGAATTTTCACCCTGGTAGAATGCCAATGCAAATAGAATCTGGTTATTTCTTTATCACCGATATTACCGGCTACACCGTCTTCCTGGCCCATTCAGAATTGGATCATGCCAAGGAGATTCTGGACGCTTTGTTTGATTCCATCCTGGACAATATTGAACCTCCGTTGATCATCTCCAACACGCAGGGAGATGCCATTATCTGCTACGCTCCGCAAAATGCTTTCCTGCAACCGCAATATCTGCTTACCATTATGGAGAAAATCTATTTCGGCTTTTGGCGCCGGCTTGAGCTGATGGACATTAACACTGTTTGTGATTGCAACGCCTGTGTGAATATGTCTTCCCTGGATCTGAAGACATTCCTACATTATGGCCAGTATCTTGTACAGCAGATTGGTGACCAGACAGATCTGCAAGGAAGTGACGTCATCCTGGCCCATCTACTGATGAAGAACACGGTATCGGAGAAGAGTGGGTTGAACGGATACGGACTTGTTACCCGGTCTGCGATAGAAGCAATGGGTGTCGACGCTGTTGCCGAGGGTATGATCCCTCATGTGGAGAATTACGAGCATTATGGCGATGTTGATGTTTTCATCCACGATCTGCGCCAGGCCTGGGACAATGAACGAGATAAGCGCCGCATCATTGTGTTGCCTGAAGATGCCGTGGCCAGTGCCCAGGTTTTCATTCCCGTTCCGCAATGGACGGCCTGGGACATTATGCAAGATATAGGGATAAGACTGCGTTATAATGATTTGCAGAGCATTGAACGGACAGATAGTGGGGCCGGGCGCCCAGGAATCGGTACTGCTTACCATTGCCTGCACAAACTGGGCAATGATATCAACTACCTCTACGTCGACTACGATCCGCCAAACTATGTAACAACTGAATCGAGTGTCCCCGGCCCGACCAGGCTGATCACCAATCGCATACTCCCGGTTGAAGGTGGGTCGCTATTTGAGCTTAGTTTCGGCCGGCCAAAGGAACCCCACTCGGAAGAGAAGGCTGCCGAGCTTCAAGACAATGTAGAAGAAACAATCGCCAGGTTCGCCAAAATAATCGCCGCTGAGATCAAAGCGGGAAATATCACGGCCGTTCAAAGCGCAGAGATTTCATCTCGTAAACAGGAGCTTGCTCGCCCAGGAGTTGCCGAGGGCCGATTCGGCCAATTGGATCAGTAACCTCAACACTCAAAGGCGCTAAGGGGTAAAGGCACAAAGAAAGCTTGATTTACGAGGAGACTACATTGGCATGCCGCATCAAGCTGAACCATTGTGGAATCAACCTGAGTTTCTTGAACAAGCCAGCTCTTGGATATATGACGTGTTGGCACAAGAGGGAATCAAGGTAAGTGGCGCAATCGTGCAGGCACACGTACGGCCGTGGTCAACAGTGCTGCGTATGCCAACAGGTGTTGGTGACGTGTACTTCAAAGCCTGTACGCCCGCCCTCGGTCACGAAGCGTCCGTCACCCAAGCCCTCTATTCCTGGCGGCCAGACTGCATTCCGCAAGTTCTCCGGATTGATGCTGCACAGGGATGGATGCTCATGGCTGATGGCGGACCTAGCCTGCGTCACGCCTTTGGCAATGGGCTCGATAGGCGCAGTTGGGCGGAGATTCTCGCTCTCTACGCCAGCTTACAAATCGATCTAGCCGGACACGTGGATAAACTGCTGCAACTTGGCGCGCCTGATCGTCGACTCCTTCTGTTGCCAGATCTGTACCAGCAGTTGTTGGCTGATGAAGATTGGCTGCTTATCGATCAGCCCTATGGACTGACAAGGTTCGAATACCAGCGCCTGATCGACGCAGCGCCGCAAGTGATGAACCTATGCCAGCGTTTGGCCGCATATGCCATCCCCATGTCCTTGCATCACAACGACTTGCACGACGGCAATATCTTCAGTGCGGATGGACGCACTCTCTTTTTTGATTGGGGCGACAGCTCCATCGCCCATCCTTTCTTCTCCCTGCGCACCGTGTTCGTCAGCATTGAGCATACGTTCAACGTGGATGAGGAAGATCCATTTTTCGACAAGCTCGCCCACACTTATTTACAGCCCTGGACAGCTTATAGCTCGCTCGCAAACGTAGAGGCCGCTTTTAAGCTGGCGCAGCGGTTATGGTCCCTCAGTTCGGCCGTGAAATACAAGACCCTATTAAGCCAGCTTGATTCAATCAGAGATGAGTATGCGGGGGCTGTTCCCAGCTTGCTACAAGAGTTTCTACAGGCAAACCTGATCCCTCCTGAATACTCCTGGCGCCAACTGCCCTCAGCGTGATGCGCCAACAGAGAGTAGCGAACAGTAATCATAAATGAAAAGGGGTACAGATGACTCAATATTTCGCTTTCCTGCGCGCCATTAATGTTGGCGGCCGTTTTGTCAAGATGGACAAATTGCGCCAGCAGTTTGAATTGATGGGTCTGTCCGATGTGCAAACATATATTCAGTCGGGCAACGTGATCTTTGAAACGGCCGAGACAAATATCGCCGAACTTGAGCGGATGATAGAGGAGCAATTGCAAGCGGCACTCGGTTTTCAAGTCCCTACGCTGATCAGGACCGCACCTGAATTGGGTCAGATTCTCGAATACCAGCCTTTCCCAGAGTTCACATACGGTGAAGGTTCGGTGCTCTACATCTCATTTTTAAAAGCGGTTCCTGGCCAGAATTTACAACAGCAGTTGATCGATCTTTCAAATGAGATCGACGTATTCCATATCCATGCACGCCAGGTGTATTGGTTGATGCACAAACAACTTGGCAAGAGCACGTTTACCAACAGTAAGCTTGAGAGGGTTCTTAAAACCGAGGCAACGCGGCGCAACTCCTCTACCGTGCAGAAGATTGTTGGGAAGTTTATTGGGTAAGGGGAGGTTCTTGCTTTTTATAAACCGCAAGGTGAATTGTGTTGCGAATGCATATGCGATAAGGCGTGAAGATGTCAGCGATGTGGCGCTGGGCCTGTCGCAAGACTGCTGGTGGTAGGCGCTTGTGGCCACGCCATTTTTTATCGGCGTAGGCCAACAGTCCTTCTAAGGTGTCCCAATAGGAGGCGAATTTGAACGTCTCCTGCATCTGCGGGGCAAAGTATCCACGCCGCACGACCTGTACCATCGCCTCATCGGCGGCCACGTCATCTGCTGCGCCCATTTCATCGACCAGATGCCCGGGCACGAAATGTGTACCGGCGCTTATCACCTCGATGGCTGGATTGGAGTGAACCGGCCGTAAATCGATCAGGGCCCCTTCGCGCCCCAAGATGCGCCAGCATTCTAAAAGGGCATCGACCATGCCCTCGTGCTTAATTCATCACAACGACCAGGCGAAGATGGCACACTCGAAAAAGCTGCCCGGGAAGGGCAGCGTCTCCGCCTCAGCTTGCGTAAAGGTTACGCTCTTCCCCATTGTTTGCGGTCGCGTATGGACGATTTCGGCTAATCGCGTGGAATCGGGATCAACACCTACGGCCGAAGCGGCAACGTCAGCATAGCGCCAGGTGAGACGGCCGTTGCCGCAGCCGATCTCGACCACTTTACGATCGTGAATAGCTCCTATGCGTTGCAGATACTCAATTTCGATCTCTTCCGGGTCGCGTATTGGATCCATGTGCAGTATATTCGCGGAACAACTCTAGCCTAAATCGAATCTACACCAAGAGCAAATAGTAAAGCGTGATCAACTTCTTCCATCCTTTACGGTGAAAGGTTCGTGATACAAGTGCTGATCTTTGCTTTCGGTACAGTTTGGAGAGTATAGAAATTGACCGCACAATCTTTAGGCAAACCCTCGTCTACAATCAAGCGCACTTCTGAAGGTACCCCACGAATCGTCGTGGTAATTGGCGCCACCGTGACAGCGTTCAAATAGCGGATAGCGGAACTACGAGTAAGGATGAGAACGGGGCGCGTTCTATCCGGCTTGGAAAAAGTGTACCATCTTACTTCCCCGCGTTCCATGTGCCCCCCCAATCTTGTTCAGTTAACCAGTTTTGAGTTTCGCCGGCTTGGGCAGGGGTCGTCAAGTAACCAGCCGCGTCCCGCTCTTCTAAGCGGCGCACCTGATACTGGCGTAACGCTTGCAACAACGCTTGACGAATGAACGCAGAGCGGGTTGTTTTTAACTCCTGAATGGTCTGATCAACTTGTTGCAGTAAGTTTTCGTCAATTGTCATTTGAATCGTTTTCATCATTTTTATGCATATCATTATGTAGTTGTTTATCCACAATATAATGGATATTGGAGCGTGAGGCAACGAACAAGCGGATTGTAATGTACCCTGTTGTGGGGCATGTTTGGTGTGATTAAAAAAGAGAACAACACATTTACATTGTGTCAAAATTCACAATGTTGACATCCCTTTAGCATGACACTTATAATATTTTTTCAGACTCTAGCCAAGAAAATCTATTTGCATCAATAGATAGTAGAGGAAGGGAAGTGGTGAAAGAGAATTTTGCAGTTAGGCTCCTAATTCGTCTCTTGTCTCCAGTTGCAGCCCCTACATATAGGAGGATCCCATATAGGCAGAATAATATACTCTTCAGAATTCCAGCTTTAAGAGCCTTGGCAGATTAATATCGCCACATTGCATATCCGTTACATTGCAACCTCTTTGAACGAACAGGATTTCCATCCATTTTAGCCTCGTTGGAACAATAGAATACCCGTTATATCGCAGCCTCATCGCTGCCAAAGATTATCTTGAAGGAGAAGAATGATGAAACCCAAGAAGTTCCTGATGATCGTAGGTGTTCTGATGGTCGTGGCATTGCTAATCAGCGCCTGTCAGCCAGCACCGGCAGAGCAAGTAGAAGTCACGCGTATCGTCGAAGTAGAGGGGGAGACGGAAACCGTCGAAGTGGAAGTCACGAGGGTGGTTGAAGTAGAGGGGGAGACGGAAACCGTCGAAGTGGAAGTCACCCGCGTCGTCGAAGTCGAGGGGGAAGCCCAAGCGCAGTACCCCGAGGGGACTGAACTTAAGATTCTGCAGTGGAGTCACTTTGTACCACAATATGACACCTGGTTTGATCCCTTTGCCGAACAATGGGGCGCGGCCAATGGCGTCGACGTAACCGTGGACCATATCAACATCGCCGAGTTGCCGGCGGCGACGACGGCGGCCATAGATGCCGGCGAAGGACCAACTCTCATCGAGCTTCCTTTGGCTGCCGCCAATTTCGTCGAAGGTGTCCATGACCTGAGAGACGTTAACGAGCAGGCGCAAGAGCTCTTTGGGCCACAGGCGGACACCTGCACGGCTAACTCATACCTACCGGCCAACGACAAGTGGTACGGCTATTGCCATGGGTGGGTGCCCGACCCAGGCGATTATGACAGCGCGCTGTGGGAAGCGGCTGGTTTTCCCGATGGTCCAGCAACCTGGGCAGATTTGTTGGAAGGTGGAACCATTATCAAGAATGATTCAGGCGTTCCCATGGGCCTCGGCCTGTCACCGGAAATCGACTCCAATATGGCCATGAGGGCCATCATCTGGTCCTTTGGTGGCTCGGTTCAAGATGAAAATGAATGCGTGGTTATCAACTCGCCGGAGGTGCTGGAAGCCACCAATTACCTGGTAGACCTATACAACAATACGATGACCGAAGAGGTCTTTGCCTGGACTGCGGCTTCCAACAACCAGGGCTTGATTGCCGGGGAACTCTCATACATTTTGAACTCCATCTCCGCCTATCGTAGCTTGCAGAAGATCGACCCGGGGGCGGCCGATAATATAGGGTTCTCTCCAGCGTTGACAGGTCCAAGGGGTGACCAGCATGCTTCGGCTCATCTTTGGTATATCTACATTATCCCCAATTACGTTGAGGAAGGTAGCCCTGAGATGGAGGCAGCCAAGGCGTTTCTGCTAAACCTCACTGCCAATTACAACCAGGCAACCTTCAACAGCGAACTATACAACTTCCCCGCTTTCGAGAGCACCGTTCCCCAATTGGAAGGAGAAGGAAGTTGGCTGGAGAACGATCCCTTTGGATCACGCCCGGCCGACAAATTGACAGTGCTGCTGACGGCTAAGGACACGGTTACTTACCTAGGGTGGCCCGGTGCCTCCAATCCGGCCGCCGCCGAAGTGTACGCGACCAACATTATTCCCACAATGATGGGCAAGGCCGCGCTGGGCGAGTTGACGCCTGAGGAGGCTATCGCCGAAGCGGAAACCCAAATCAACGACATTTTCGATAAATGGCGTGAGAAGGGTTTGGTCGGTTGCGCTGAATAATGAATCTTAAAACCTGGTTTTTCCGCTCGAGAAAGTGGCCGTTCATATAAAAACCGGGTTTCTCACAGTTGGACAAATTGTAGAGACTGGAGATTGGCAGACGGCTTCTGCCAATCTCCAGACATCGAACTTTTATGGATACTGTAGAAACAATCAACCTCAAAAAGCATTTTGGGGCGGTCAAGGCTGTTGATGGCGTGGATCTCAGCATCCACGAAGGTGAGTTTTTTGTCATCTTGGGCCCATCAGGCTGCGGAAAAACCACCCTGATGCGCATGATCGCCGGTCTGGAAACGCCAACCGATGGGGATATCGTCATTGGCGGTGAGCGGGTGACTGAGTTACCTCCTCGTAAACGAGAGGTGGCCATGGTTTTTCAAAGCTATGCCCTTTACCCGCATATGACCGTCTTTGATAATATCGCCTTTCCCTTGAAGGCCAAGAAACTACCTAAGGAAGAACTGCGTTCGAAGGTGGATACGGCCGCTACCGTATTGGGCGTAGATCCTTTGTTAGATCGCAAACCACGCCAGCTTTCAGGAGGGGAGAGGCAGCGGGTAGCCCTTTGCCGGGCCATGGTCAAGGAACCGCGCGTTCTGCTTCTCGACGAGCCGCTTTCCAATCTGGATGCCAAACTGCGTACGGCCGCACGCGCCGAGTTAGAGATGTTCCAGCGTCAGTTGGGCATCACCACCATCTTTGTGACCCACGACCAGATTGAAGCAATGGCCATGGGTGACAGAATCGTGGTTATGTCTGCCGGGAAGATCATGCAGGTGGGGCCGCCGCAGGAAATCTATCACGATCCGGCCAATCTATTTGTGGCAACCTTCCTGGGCTCGCCGACCATCAACCTGGTAGAAAAGGACGGCGTCCTGGTAGGATTTCGTCCTGAACACTATTTACCCCTTGAGTCATCAGTCACAGAGAATGCGTTGACAACGGTTCCCCTTCACGTTTCCCACGTGGAGAACCTTGGAGCGGATCGCTTGGTTTATGGTGAATTGGAAAACGCTTACGAAGGCAAGTTGATATCAGCAAAATTGCCCTCTATCGTCACGGCAGTAGTCGAGCCGGGAGAGATCTACGACTTTGTGATCGAGACCAGGCATCTCAAGTTTTTTGACAAAGCAACGGGATTGAAAACAGAAGCCATTCCTATTTAGATCAAGTGACCTTATGCAACAAGTAGCCAACCATCATGTCTCTAAAAAAGCGAGATTCCAATATCTTACCGACCGGGAAGGGTTCTTGGGTTCGGTATTCCTGCTGCCGGCCGTCTTGTACATCCTATTGCTCGTCGCCGTGCCCTTTTTCTTGGCCATCGCCTTTAGTCTATCCGACGTCACTGTGGGCGACACCAGTATCGATTTTGTTGGACTAGAGAATTTCAGCCGTATTTTGAGAACACCCCAATTTCGCCGGGCGCTGCTAAATACCTTCTTGTTTACCCTGGCCGCGCAACTGATCGTCATTGTTCTAGCCAACATCCTGGCCTTGATCTTCTACGAGGATTTTCCAGGTAAATGGATCGCGCGCATGTTGATCATCATGCCCTGGGCGACGCCCATTTCTCTGGGAACAATCGGCTGGCTGTGGATATTCGATTCCAAGTTCAGCCCCATTGATTGGGTATTGCAGCAGCTAGGTCTATTGGGTCCCGACACGTTACTGGGACCGGGAAAGCACCTAAATTATCTGGGCCGCGAACCTCTGGCCATGGCGGCCGTCATCTTGATCCATGTGTGGCGCATGCTGCCCCTGGCAACGGTCATCCTCTTGGCCGGGCTGGCCTCTATTGACAAGGATCTTATTGATCAGGCTCAGGTAGACGGAGCCAAATTCTGGCGCATCCATCGCGAGATAAGGCTACCATTGCTCTTTCCTATCATAAGCATCGCGCTTCTTTTTGGTCTAATCTTTACCTTCAGCGATATGGTCGTCGTCTTTTTATTGACCAGAGGGGGTCCAGTTTATTATACGCAAGTCCTGCCGGTGTGGGCCTGGTTCAAGGGCATAGACGGCGGCAGCTTAGGCGAAGGGGCAGCCATCGCCCTCTTCCTCTTCCCCCTGTTGTTGGTCGTGGCCGTCCTGATCCTGCGCGCTGCCAGGCGGTCGGAGGTTACCTAACTATGAGATCTAGGAGTTGGCCCAGGCAAGTCGCGCTTTTCATAGCGGTGGCGTTTTTCTGTTTTTTCGCCGTATTTCCCTTCTTGATCATGCTCATCAACACCTTTAAACAGGATGCCGATCTTTACCGGCCGGCGAACAACCCTTTCATATATAATTTCCCACCTACCCTGGACAATTTACGGTTGTTATTCCTGGAAACAAACTACCTCATTTTTGTCAAGAATTCTCTTATCGTTGGCACACTTGTAGTGCTTATCACCCTCGTCATCGCCGTACCAGCTGCTTACAGCCTGGCGCGACTAGCCGGACGTTACGGAGATCCGGTGGGGATCGGCATTTTCCTCATCTACTTAGTGCCGCCAACCCTGCTATTCATCCCTCTCTTCCGCATGGTGGCTGGCGTAAAATTGAACGATACTATCTGGGCTCTGGTACTGGTCTATCCAACGATATCCATTCCGTTTTCAACCTGGCTGCTTATGGGCTTCTTCAAATCGATCCCGCGTGATTTAGAGGAAGCGGCGATGGTCGATGGCTACAGTCGGCTGATGGCTTTCTTGAGAGTGGTTATGCCCCTATCGACGTCGGGCGTCATCGCCGTGATCGTTTTTACCTTTACCCTGACGCTGCACGAGTTTGTGTATGCTGCCACCTTCGTAACAGCATCCGCGCAGCGCACGATCAGTGTGGGCGTACCACTAGAGTTGGTACGCGGGGATGTTTTTTTCTGGCAGTCGCTGTTGGCGGCGGCCATCATCGTGGCTATCCCTGTAGCCATAGTCTATAACTTTTTCCTCGACCGCCTGGTCGCCGGATTCACAATGGGGGCAGTAAAAGGATAAATTTATGTCTGATGAAGTTATTTACACGTCCAAGGTTCGCGTTGAAAAAATAAGGGGGCCGCTGCGCCGCACCTACCTTCCCGCCGAAGAGCAGCCCATTTACTTCAGCACCCATTCGGAAGTGGCTGCGTATTATAAGCATGATCCTTCTGTGATTGAGGAGCGGGCCACAACCCTGGACTACGTGGTCGCCGCAACCGCCGGTTGACTGACTGGAACCTTCGGGGGCGCGCTGGAAGCGCGCGAAATACCAACAGGGGAAGGCCTGCTTTTCTCAGAAGCGACGGGTGAGGTTGAGCTAGAGGAAAAAGTAATGGTGATCCGGCGTATCCACGTGCGTTATCATCTCAAGATTGATCCCGCCAAAAGGGAAGTAGCTGAACGCGTCCTCGGCTTTCACGCCGATTACTGCCCTGTGGCGCGCACCATCCGCGACTGTGTGGCCATCACAACCTCGCTGGAAATGGAAGATAGCTAGCCAAATAGGTGCCAGGCACTTTTTCCGAGGCCTTTCTCTAGATGACGACCCGCTAAGTGCCTGGCATCTGGTTCAAAAATTTTGCGAGAATATCACTAATGTCGGGTGAATGGTAGTTCTTGCTGGTATGCATTGCTCAATAAGCAGCTACGTGTCCTTTCTTCCTTGACTCTCAACGGCCGTAATATCGTATCCGCCGCGCGCACCAGTAGTTCCAAATAGCGGGCTGTGTCCACGGCCGTTGGATCTGGTGCAGTAGGCAGGTCCCAGGCATACACGCCCGGCGCGCCGCGGGTATAAATGAAGCGCACGCGTTGGCCGGGATGGCGTTGCTTGCCACTATTGGCCAGTTGGGCCAGCGCACGCGCAGCAGGTGACGGCGTGCGGAATTCATCTGAAGGGCGGCTGACGCGCTGCGTGACTAGCAGTTGCTGCAAAGGAAGCCGTCCGGCGCGCAGATCGGCCACACTTTGCCGCCATAATCCAATGACGTCGGGCAGCGCGCTGCGCAGAGGCTGATGTTCAGGCAAAGCAGCTAGCTTCTCCAAGACCCGCAATTGGGTCTTGGCAATGAAGGGGGGCGTGTCATGCCTATTACACTCGATGCCGCGCGTCTTTAAGGAGCCATCTTCAAAGACGCCGAAATAACGATTGGGCACGGGGATGCGGTTGTCCAGGCGCGAGGGCAGAAATACGATCCAGCGGTAAATGCCTTCCAAAGCAATAGGCAGATCGGTGCGGGCGGCAATCTCACCCATCAGTTGGCGTACACCACCGGCCTTTGTCTCCTCTGCATGTTTCACCCAGAGGGCATCGACATACATGTGCAACACCTGGTAGCCGAGATCTTCGGCCGTTTCCTTGGCCGATAGAAGCACATCACGACTATAAGCAGTCACCGCCTCGTGCGCTTCAATACGGCCGAAGCGAGCATTTTTGTAGCCGAGATAGCCGAAACAGACGACGAGCAGCCACTTGAGGCCCGCCGCTCGCGCTTTTAGCGAATTGACACGGCAGTCACGGCGCTCCAATCCGGCCAACTGCTCCTTGATAGCCAGCCTCTTGGCCAGCAACGGCCGTAATGTGGCCGGCACCAGGCCTTCACGTGCCTGGTCGACAGGGATGCCCAGTTCAGGGATGAGGCGCGTGTTCTCACCCTGCACGCCCACCGTCTCCGGCGAGATATTGAAGTGCACCATGAGACCGGGATACATCGATATGAAATCGATCTCGGCCACGTTGCGATGCAGTCCGATCAGGGGTTGGTAGACCAGGCCCCCCCGGTCGGCGCGGATCAGCTCGGCTACGGACTTAAACTGTTCCGCTTGCTGTTTGAGATGGGGCACAAGAATCCCCTGGCGCAAGGCTGTTTGCATCTGCATGGCGGTGACGCCGGCTCCTGGTGACTTGCGAGCGATCTCCTGCACCGGCAAGCCGGTCACGCGCGCCTGTTCCAGGACACCTGGCAAGCCGTACTCAGAGAACATCATCGCGTTGCGTCGGTCAATATGCCATCGGCCGAAGAGATGGAATTGGCGGCCGCGATGGATTACCTGGCCATAGGTGAAATAGCTGTTTTCGCCGCGCTGCACTGCTTGCCGCTCCTGGTCACGATTGGGGTTGAAGTAGGTGATGCCCTCGTCATTGCAGAACTGCAAGAGGCGCGGAAAGAGCCAGGTGTCACCCCAGTGGGAGAGGATGAGGTCTGGATCGTGCCGCTTCAAGCTGGCGCGAATGCTGAGCAGCAAGGATCGAAACGGCCGTACCGGTATTCGTATCTTACTCGCCTGGCTGCCGATGAGTATGGAACGGGGAGGAGCATGTTGCGGATTGCTATCCGGTTCGATGGTGAGAATCTTCAGAGGCGGGGTGCTTATTTCAAGCTGCCAGGGAGATTCGAGCGCTTCCAGTTCCCGGATGTTATTCGCTTCGTCAATGAGAAAACGGCCGTGCCCAAGGGGAAACAGATCGTGCTTGGCCGCGTAGCGAATGGCAAGCGGGATGTCGGTGTCGTAGTAGTCAAGATCGGGGAACCTGCGGATGACATCGTGAAACAACTGAGGTTGCTGGACGGCGTTGGCGACCTCGATAGTCAGGACATCTCGTTGACCGCTGAATAGGTCACGTCGCTGTTCACGTTCCGTAATTGCGACGATGGGATGATCTTTGATGAACTGCCAGACTTCCCTCAAGCGCGCGAAGGGGCCGGCAGCGTAGAAAGTCACTGGAAAAGTTTGTTGCAGCTGGCGGCGGGCGCCATCCTGGTCAATGATCCACAATACAAGTCCGTGCTTTTCATCGGCGTATACATCCAGCAGCCAGCCCTGAAGCTCATTCATCCAGCATGCGCTTCAGGCGTTCGATTTCCCGGGCTTGCTCCAGCAGCATGGCCAGGAGAATGGCCTCGAAGGGTAGGGCATGGCTGGCCTGGCTGATGGCCGCCGTGTGCTTGCGGGCGCACGCGAACAAGCTATCGAAGAGGCGCTGATCTTCGCGCCGCAAAGCGCGGCGAAAGCGAGAAAAGGCGACTTGTTCGTCAAGGATGACCTGGTTGGCGGTTTGTACAGTTCGTCCCATTTTAGGGTAGCTGGCAGCTGACAGCTGTCAGCTCCTCAAAACAATGTCTCCAAGGTAGAGACTGGTTGGGCTTCTTGAAGTAGCACGAGATCGGCGGCCCGCTGCAGGAATTGCAGCAGGCGTGGCTGCCCGCCTTGGGGCGTGGGCCGCACGCTGACGATGACCGGCGCCTGGCGTCCTAAGCGCAGTAGGTGGCCGGCGGCGATTTGCAGCAAGCGATAGCTTTCGGCGTGAGAGACTGCTTGATCGTAGAACGTGGCCAATAGATCGAAGACGAGGTGTGGCATGGGCATCGAGGGTGTCTCTTGCAGCAGAGTGATCACCTGGTAACAAGTGAAGGCACGAGCCACGGATACGCGGGCCAGCACCTGGTGAAGCTGGGCCGTCTGGCGACGAATGGCGCGGCTGACGTGGTAGGGATCAAAGCTGTTGCTGGCATCAAGGATACGCACTGGCCCGCGTAAGGCCAAGACGGCCGTGAAGTCCAACAACGTTTCCCGCTCGGCACGTTCGCCAATGAGAAGGGCGATTTTGCGGTTGGTGGCGTCAGGCAGTTGCTGCATAAGGGACATAATTCAAGTATAAGTGAATAGAACAAAAGTTCTATCTCGTTTTCTATTCTAATGTGCTTGTCACAGGTTGTCTGTGAATAATGCGTGAAGGGCAGATTCGCTTCTACGCCAGGATAGCGCGGGGTGAACGCTTTGGTTCCTGCCAAAATCGGGCCGTTTTCATTATCTACGGCAAGTTGGATGTCCACAGCCGAACCCAGGCTGTCGCCCGCGCGAGGGAGCTGGCGCTGGTATGAGTTCACCGGCAGTCGGGCGGATTATGCAAACAACTGTGGGGAAACAAAGGGGGCCATAGCGTAGGCCACGCCTAGAGCCAGGGCCTCCTGGCGTAGAACCAAACCGCCGGTCAGGGCGCCTACTGCTCCACCCTTCTGTTTGATGTTACTCTCATTGAGGACATCGTCCATGATGTGGCCAAGTTCTTCACCGGCCCTGACTCTCTCGGCGAGAGCCTGAGGAATTGGGATGCGCCCGCTGCCGCCAACGCCTTCCAGACCGTGCGCATTGATAACCACCGTCCAGGCCGTGAGCATGAGAACGCCTTTTTCTTCGTGGACGCCTCCCTCAATGCCGACACCTAAGTCGGCCATGGCCATTTGTCGGGCTGCTCTGGCCCTATTGCGCGCTCCTATCTGACACTCATCATCACTCATTGGCATGGCCCGCACACCGGTGTCCACGTCGACGCCGGTGATGATCGCACCCGGCCAAACGCGCACTATGATGGAGCGTACAGCCTCGATTTTGACTGGATTGATTGAACCAATAGCTACTTTCATGGTTTACCGATTTTAATTTTCGATATTGTATCCTGCGCCCCGCTGCGGGTCGATGAACCCCCCTTATCCGGCCAACAAATAAACCCTCTCGGATTTTTGGACGACATCTTCGGCAATCAGGCTCGAATCTCTAACCTACTGGATGTATAAAAACGCGTCTATATTGTTTATAAACCAGAGTATTGTGCCATACCAGATGACAAAGAAGGTGTCGCGCACAGAAAGGTTAGGGTTTAGCTGTTCCTTTTGATCCATTTCCGATAGCGGAGAGCGACGAATCCGCCGAGTCCGAGTATCGCTAAGAGAAGAACAGCATGAGAGAAGAGCTTAGATCGAAAAGGCATGATAAAGCGATATTATCCATAAAATTATCAGTCGACAAAAATGGGATTTGCTATTGCCCTTGGCCGCTCGCTTGCTCTGCCGCAGACGATATCCGCTCCAGAAAGTTCAGGATCCCTGGCGTGACATTTTGCGGCATTTCTGTTTGTGGGTAATGTCCTGCATCTTCCACCAGGAGCAATTCACCCGACAACTGTTCGATTATCCAGTTCGCCTCAACTTCAGGATCGGGCCAATCAGGATCCTTATTACCCATCACCACCAGGGTGGGAGCCTGGACACGGCCGATACGTTGCTCCGATTCTGTCTTCGGCGTGAACCCTAAACCTTTGAGGGCGGAAAAGCGCCCTGGCTCATGTAAATTGGCTGCCAATTGTTCCAGGTAGCTATCGAAGTCATCCGGTTTTCGCGTTGGATATAGTGTCTTGTAGAATGTCGTCCAGCCCCAAACTTTCCAGGGGCCACTCAGCAGCACGGCCGTCAGCACATCCTTGACAAAGTTCGACGGCGCGTCACGCACCCAGGGACCAATCAAGACGAGCGAACGGATCGCCTCTGGTCGTTCTACCTCTGCCCAAACGGCCGCTCCTGGAGAGAAAGAAGTGCCAATGACGTGGGCCGGCCCCGCATCCAGGTAATCGATCAAGTCCAGGATATCCTGGCCAGCGGCAGGTAGCGTATATTCAGGCCAGCCAACACTGGACTCCCCATGACCGCGCAAGTCGGCCTTGACTACACGGTAACCTGCCTCGACAAGTGCCGGAGCCAGAAAACGGTACTCGCTGCGCAAGGCTCCCATACCGGGCAACATAATAACCAGTTCGCCATCCCCCTGGCTGTCGTCGTAAGCAATTGCCCCTTTACTTTGTTCAAAGAATTGAGTTGTCATTTTGATGTCCTCCAAGAAAATCAAAGATTTCGCAGATTGAACCAAACTCCTTTGACCGGTTCAGTCCAGGATCAAGCCGCATTATACAGTCTGATCGCAAAGCTTCGCGACCTGGGTGTGAAGCTCGTGTTGGTCAATTATAGGGAATAACCCTCCAGACAAACTTCCAGA
>JAACFF010000414.1 GCA_009937635.1 Chloroflexota bacterium | reverse complement strand
CACCGAGAGGGACTACGCATATCTGAAACCCGGACAGCCCGTTTCATTAACTACGGACGCCTATCCGGGCGAAAAATATGAAGGTCGTATCGATCGCATTGCCCCCATCTTCCGCAAGAGTACCCGGCAGGCGCGGATCGAAATGACCATCGACAATCCCAAGCATCGACTCAAACCCGGCATGTTCATCCGGGCCACGGTGGTATTGGCGCAGTTGCCGGAGGTTACCATCGTGCCGGAGCAAGCCTTGACCATACGCGATGACCGCAGCGGTGTTTTCATCGTCAGTGAGGATGGACGATCGGTAGCCTGGCGCGAAGTAAAAGTGGGCATCCGTGCAGGCGACCGGGTGCAGGTTGAAGGCAATGGGCTGTCCGGTCGGGTCGTAACCCTGGGGCAGCAACTGGTAGACGACGGCTCCGCAATCAATATTCCTGCCGAGCAAAACAAAACGACTGTCGGCCACGAAAAGGTTCAATCCCAATGAATCTGCCGAGTTTCAGTGTTAAGCGCCCGATTTTCACGACCATGGTGACCCTGATCCTAGTCATCCTTGGGGCCGTCTCTCTGAGCAGGCTGCAAATCGACATGCTGCCCAACATCGAACTGCCAACGCTCACCATCCGAACCAATTATGAAGGTGCCAGTCCCGAGGTTATGGAACGGCTGGTGACGCAGATTATCGAAGAGATCGTTGCCACGGTGCCCGGGGTAGAGGAAATCACATCAACATCCTCTGAGGGCCGAAGTACGGTTCGTGTCAGTTTTGTGTGGGGGACGGAAATTGACACTGCAGCGATTGACGTTCAGGGCAAACTCGAAGACGAGATCAATGAGTTGCCGGATGATATCGTCAGGCCCCGCATCCGCAAATTCGACATCGCCAGTTTTCCGGTCGTGCTGTTGGGAATTTCCAGTACTCTCGATCCCGTGGAGCTTACGGAACTGATTGAAGTTCAGATCCGTTATCGCTTTGCCCGCATTCCGGGTGTCGCACAGGTTGACGCTTGGGGTGGCTTCCACCGCGAGGTCCGGATCGAGCTGGATCCGGACCGGATCAAGGCCGTAGGGCTGCCACTGGATCGGGTACTCGAGGCCATTCGAGACGCCAACCTCGACCTTCCTGCAGGCAAAATTGAGCAGGGAAGCTATGAGGTCATGCTGCGCGCGCCGGCCGAGTTTATCAACCTTGATCAGATTCGAGACACGGTCATCGTGCGGCGCGACGGTGCCGCCATAACGCTGGGTCAAATCGCCGACGTCAAAGACACTTATGAGAAGCTGGCACGTATCGTACGCGTCAACGGTGGGCGCGGTCTGCGCGTGGCGATTCGCAAACAGGCCAATGCCAATACAGTCGAAGTGTCCAGACGTATCCTGGCTGAGATTATAGCGGTCAATAAGGATTTTCCTCAGATCAAAATTACCCCGGTCATCAACCAGGGCAACTTTATCGAGCGGTCAATCGCCAACGTCGCCCGCTCGGTTCTTTACGGAGGCGTGCTGGCTATCGTGGTTTTGTTGTTTTTCCTGCGCAACATCCGAAGCACCTTGGTAATTTCCTTGTCGATTCCAATCTCAATTGTGACCACCTTTGCGTTATTATTTTTCGGGGGATTCACGCTCAATCTGATGACCCTGGGCGGGCTTGCCCTGGGGGTCGGTATGATGGTCGACAGTTCCATCGTTGTGCTCGAAAACATCTTCCGACGCCGCAACGAGGATGGCGAAGCGCCCGAGAAAGCTTCGGTGGAAGGTGCCAGGGAAGTCGGGCCGGCAATCATCGCCAGCACCATAACCACCCTGGTTATTTTTCTGCCGTTGATTTTTATGCGCGGTGTCTCAGGCATCCTCTTCAAGGAACTGGCGTATGTGATCATCTTTGCGCTGATCTGTTCACTGACGCTGGCGCTGAGTCTGGTGCCCATGTTGGCGTCCAAACTCCTGACGTCAAGCCGACAGTCCCTTAAGACGCCGTCGGCTGGAACGAACCGTTGGTCCGCCGCGGCCAGGAACGTCTTTTCGGGTCTCGAAAACGCTTACCTGGATTTATTGCGTTGGGTCTTGAGGCGTCGTTTGGTCACCGTTTTTACGGCTGCTGCCGTACTCGGCGCAAGCTTGCTGCTCCTGCCCCTGATCGGCAGTGAATTTCTGCCTCCCAGCGATGAGGGCGAGGTTCGTGTAGCTGGTAAGATGGAAATCGGCACCCGGCTCGAGCTGGTCGATCGGCAGACACGCATAATGGAGCAGATCGTTCAACCGGCTGTGCCCGAGACCGTGGCATCGGTGGTCAGTGTGGGTGCCTCCGGCTGGCGAGCTAACGCGGGGTCGGAGGGTGAAATCCGCATATCTCTGTTGCCGGCCGCCCAACGAGAACGCTCTAATGTAGAAATCGCTCATAACCTGCGGCGCCTTTTGGACGGCAGCGTCCCTGGTATGGAAATCCGTGTGCGAGCACCACAGGGCCAGTTTTTACTGGAACGACTCCTGGGCGGTGACCAGGGGTTGACCATAGAGGTCCGCGGCTACGAGCTTGCCACGCTTGACGCTCTGGCCGGGAGTGTTGCGGCATTGATTGTGGATGTGCCGGGCATCACCGATCTTCAGACCAGTCTAGAAGCCGGCATACCCCAACAGGAAATCCGCGTGAACCGGAACAAGGTCGCCGATCTTGGCTTGAGCGTTCGCGACGTCACCCAGCTGTTGCAAACCGCGGTGGCCGGTTCCAAAGCCGGTGAGTACCGTTCAGGGGGCAATTCTTATCGGATTCTGGTTCAGCTCAAGGATGCCGAGAAACGCTCCTTAGACGAAATTCTCAACCTTACGCTGACAACTTTATCCGGTGAAAAGGTGGCGCTGCGCAACATTGTCGCATATGAGCGGAGCCGGGGACCGATTCTGATCGATCGTAAAGACCAGCAGCGAATGGTGACGGTCCGTGCCAACGTTGCGCAGCGCGATCTGGGTTCGGTGGCCACAGATGTGCAGGCGTTGCTGGATCGAATTCCACGCCCCGTCGGCTATGATTTGACGGTTGCCGGTAATTTCGAAGAACAGCAAAAAGCCTTCAGGGAACTGGTCATTTCTCTGGTGCTGGCATTGATCCTCGTATACATGGTACTGGCCTGTCAATATGAATCGTTTCGGGATCCGCTGGTTGTCATGTTTTCGGTTCCTTTGGCAGCGGTCGGCGTGCTGGTGACGTTGTTTATGACGACAACGACGCTGAATGTGCAGTCCTACATCGGCTGCATTATGCTGGGGGGAATCGTGGTCAACAACGCGATTCTCCTGGTGGACCAGGCCGGTCGTTTGGTTCGCAACGGGATGCGAACACACGATGCCCTGACCGAGGCCGGCCGTCGCAGATTGCGGCCGATTCTGATGACGACCTTGACCACCATCCTCGGTCTGCTGCCGCTGGCTCTGGGCATAGGAGAAGGATCCGACGCTCAAGCGCCGCTGGCACGCGCGGTTGTAGGAGGCCTTACCGGATCGACGCTGATTACGCTGGTACTGATTCCGGTTGTTTATTCATTGTTTCATCCCGATCCGAAAGAGAGCCTCAAGTGACGCGTATTGTGTTCATAAAAAAAATTACCAAGGAATGGATAATAGCTATCACGGAACCAAATTTGGGTGACCGATTCGGAGAAACAAAAGGAGATTAATATCATGGCAACCATTCAATATAATCTCAATGGCAAATTTATCGCTTTAAGGCGAATACCTGGTCGTATCCTATGCAGACCCAGGTTCAAAACGCACCTTTAACGTAGAAAGAGATGGAATTATGTTGAAAAGGTTGAACAAGTGGTCGCTGGCGGCATCAATAATCATGCTGGCCAGCCTGATTATAACTCCTACGGCTGATACCGGGGAGTCCGCTCAGTCGTTTAGACAACAGAACGGGCTCCTGGCCTATGCTCCTCCCGACTGGTTTTTAGAAGGATACTTCATTGCACGGGAAACGAATCCAGGCTACGTTTTCGGACCGGTACAGGACTTCGTTCGGGTTGTGGGCGGCAAAGCAACATGGTTGATCGAGGATCTGGACTTAGAGCGCCTCGAGCGAGCCTCGGCAGACGGAAAGATCCCAGAATATTCATTGTTTCTGGAAGCTGTTTCACCTGAGCGCACCGAATACTGGGTTTTTGTATTACTGCCTCATGAAAGCGCCAAGGAGTGGTTCGCCGCCAGACGCGCATATCATGGGAGAAAGGCTGAAGGCTATTACGGAAAGACCCAAAGTATGCTGGAGCGTGCCCTTAGCCAAGGCCTTAAAATTAAAGCTGAGATTCGTTTCTTTATCGAGAAAGGAGAGCTCAGCTTAGCATCCCCTGAGGATATAATCATGAACAGATACAAATTCCAGCCGGTTTTCGACCTTAGCGCGGGTCGCTGGCTGGGTTCGGCTGCCAAGACCCAGGAGCCTATATCTAAGGAGGAATGAATCATGTCATCCCACAGAGATAAGTGTGGAAAACTCAATCGCCGCGACTTTTTCAAAAAAGCTGCAGCCATCGGACTGGGGGCCACAGTGGGTGGTTCCTATATCTGGCGGTCCAGCCATGCCTCGGCCCAGATTACCATTCCTAAGGCGCCCGTACCCCGCAGACCATTTGGTCGTTTGGGCACAATGGTCTCCACCCTTTCACTGGGCGGGATGTTCGACATTCTGAACAACCGGTTGGCGCTCGCAAAGGCGCTTGATTGGGGGATCAACTACTGGGACACAGCAGAGGGCTACGGCAGGGGTCGTAGCGAAGAGGGCATCGGTCGCTGGTTCGCTCGCAACCCCCATACCCGCAAGCAAGTTTTTCTGGTAACCAAACTTTCCAAGAGAAGAAGTGGCGATTTTACTCCTCGGCTGGAGGCATGTCTCAAAAGGCTGCACACGGATTATGTGGACCTATTCTTCGTCCATGGAATCCGTGACATAAGTGAGATGGAATCCAGTCTAAAATCTTGGGCACAAGCCATGAAAACGGCCGGCAAGATAAAGTTATTCGGCTTCAGCACGCATTCCAATATGGAAGAGTGCCTCGAGGGGGCAGCCAAGCTTACATGGATAGACGGCATCATGTTTACCTACAATTATCGTCTGATGCATGAGCCCCGCATGAGAGATGCTGTTGAGGCGTGTTACCGAGCCGGTATTGGTCTTA
>JAACFF010000413.1 GCA_009937635.1 Chloroflexota bacterium | reverse complement strand
TGGGCCGCCGGTTTTTCTTAATTCTGGATTGATGCGGTTTATGCTTCGCTGATTGATACGGTTTTGATGCTGTCCCCCTGGCGGACGGCGTTGACCACATTCATGCTCTTTTTATTGGCCACTTCACCAAAAACGGTGTGTGCGCCATTCAAATGAGGCTGGGGAGCGTGGGTGATGAAGAACTGGCTGCCGTTCGTATTGGGTCCGGCGTTGGCCATGGAAAGTGTACCTGTTTCATGCGTCTTTGGGTTGCCAACCAGTTCGTCTTCAAAACGGTAGCCGGGCCCGCCACGACCGCTGCCGGTGGGATCGCCTCCCTGGATCATAAAGTTGTTGATCACGCGATGGAATACGACGCCATCATAAAATCCCTCGCGGGCCAAAAAGACGAAGTTGTTGACTGTCTTGGGCGCGTCTTCTGTAAAAAGGACGAGTTCGATATTCCCTTTATTGGTCTCCATCGTCGCCCCGTACTGCTTCTGGGGATCAATGACCATCTGTGGGGGGCTGTTCCATTGTTTGCTCATAGTTTTTGTCTCCTTGATAGGTGTCAGCTGTCAGCTAATCTTCTTTATTGATGATGCCGCGCCGTAGCGCGCGTAGTCTCCAAAATGATTGTTATTTATTTTGATTGCGCAATAGTAATGAAAGTGGGTGACTTGTCAATCGCTGAAGCCGGCTGAACTAGCGCCGCAATCGTTCATTCCTCGCCTCTTCCTGTTTGATAGGTAATCGTTGAAATATCTCTGCGATCCCTGCGTCTTCTCCGTGTTCTTTGAGTCCTTTCTTCGTGGCAATCATGTGATCGCGATCACCATGGCAAATATACTCGATTCGATTACGGATACCAGCTATCCCTCTAATGTTTATCCTAAGCTCACGACCTGGCCTGTAGCGGCCGATTCATAAGCAGCCAGGGTGATCTCCAGGGCACGATAGCCGTCCTCTCCGCTGACTTTCGGCGGCCGTCCTTCGCGCACGGCCGTAGCGAACTCCTGTACCATGCCCCGGTCTGCATCGGAACCCCAATAGGACCAGGCGCTGCTAGCCGGTTCTTGCCGGTGCACGATCAGGTTTTGGCTGAAGGCATCGACAACGGTCAGGCCGCGCTCGCTGATCAATTCCATCGTCAGGCCGCCCCAGGTGGGATAATTCAGGGGCTTGCTCCAACTGCAATCTATAGTGGCGAAGGTGCCATCGGCAAAAGTCAGCATCAACAGCCCCGCGGTTTCCACGTCGACCTTATCCGCATGCAGAATATGGTTGGTCTGCGCGAAGACCTCCACTACTTCGCTGTTCAAATACCAGCGCAATATATCGGCCAGGTGCACCGTGTGGTCCATCACGGCCCCGCCGCCGGCCAGCTCCGGGTCCACAAACCAACGCCGTTCATGAATAGGCATGCGCCCCTGGTTGGTCGTGTTGAGGCAATAGACACGTCCCAGAGCACCCTCATCTAGCTGCGCTTTTACTTCTGTAATGGGCGCACTGAAGCGCATGGGGAAGGCGGTCATCAAGATCACGCCCGCCTGGCGGCAGGCATCAATCATGGCCTGGGCATCTTCCAGGGTGGTAGCCAACGGCTTTTCACACATCACGTGCGCGCCGGCCCTGGCTGCCATTTCAACCAGGGGGCGGTGCTTGACATTTTCGGAACAAACAATGACGCCATCTGGTTTGTCATCCAGCAGCGCCTGGTAATTCGCATAGAGGTGTGAGTCCAAACGCTCAGCGTATGAACGGCCGCGTTCCATATCCTCATCCGCAAGTCCAATTAACTCTAAGCCGGGAATCATGCGCACGTTGTGGATATACGCTTCCGCATGGTGGTGGGCAAAGCTCATAATTCCGATTCTCATCCTGACACCTCCTGCGCCTCGACTTCGGGTAAGGATTGTAACTGAACGGGCCGGCCTGTTTCGGCCGATTCAATGGCCGCCAGCGCGATCTGCATGGCCGCTAAGCCATCCGCTCCTGTGACGGGAACGGCCGACCCATTGGCCAGGCACGCATAGAAAGCCTTGATCTGCGTCGTATAGGGGTCTTCGCTCAACGGGCTGCTGGGCAGCGGCACATCGGGGATATCTTCTTCTGCGGCCTTTCGCAAGTGCAGACCAATAGCCGCCGTATCACCCGAATCGAACTGGATCAAGCCATTGGATCCGGCGATTTCAAAGCGTGTACGGAACAAGGGTGGGGGATAGGCCCAAGAGCCTTCTACATGGGAGATCGTGCCATTGCGGTGCTTGAGAATGGCCAGGCCATGATCCGCGTTGCTGTCCGGGTTGCTGCTGCTGATTTTCTTGGCGAATACTGTTTCCACTTCACCCGCCACCCAGCGGGCGTAATCGAGGTCGTGAATCATCAAGTCCAGGATCATGCCGCCCGATTTCTGGAAATCGACAAACCAGTTGTCCACCGCTTTCTTGGGCTGGAAGGTGCCACGGGTCAGGCGTAATACGGCCGTCTGTCCGATTGCCCCGCTTTCCACCTGCGCCTTGGCCTGGGCATATTCAGGAAAGAAGCGCACCACGTGCGCCACCATCAGTTTCACGCCCGCCTGCTCACAGGCGGCGATCATCTCCTGCGCTTGGGCCACCGTTCGCGCCAATGGCTTTTCACAAACCACGTGTTTGCCGGCCGCCGCCGCCGCGAGCACCATCTCATGATGCCGGTGCGTTGGCGCGCAAATGTCGACCACGTCCACAGCGGCTATTAACGCCGGCAAGTCCTTATAGATTTGGCCCTGGTACTGAGCGGCCAATTGACCTGCTGATGCCGCATCTTTAGAGAGAAAGCCGCTTATGGTTGCCTCCGTTGCCGCCCAGGCTGCAGCATGGGTTCGCCCCATAAACCCCGTCCCCACAATTCCTACGCGCATTGTCTTTTCCCCCTTTCTTTGGATTAAGTAGAGGTGCCAGGCACTTTTTCCCGTCGCCTTCTAGGCAAGCTCGATTGCAGAAGTGCCTGACACCTGGTTCATAAAAAGAGTTGTCTTACTTAATTGCTCCGCTGGTAATACCGCGAATCAACTGCCGCGAGAAAACGATATAAAGGATCAGAACGGGAATCATGGCCAGTGTCAATGAAGCCAGCACCGCGTTCCAATCGCTAATAAACTGCCCTAGGAACTGCTGTGCGCCTAGCGTTACCGTCTTTGTCGATTCACCCGGCGCTAAAATCAAGGGGAACCAGAGATCATTCCAAATGGGAATCATTACAAACACTGCCACAGTGGCCACCGCAGGCCGCACCATGGGCAGTACCAGGCCAAAGATGCGGTACTCGCTGGCCCCATCCACCCGGGCAGCCTCCTTCATTTCTCTGGGCACCTGGCTCATAAAACTTTGCAACACAAATACCGTTAGTGGCAGCCCTTGGGCGATGTAGACAAATATCAAGCCCAGGAGATTGTTGACCAGTCCCATGGATGCCACCAGCCGCAAAATGCCCACGGTTCCCAGGCGAATGGGGATCATAATGCCCAGAGCCAGGTATAAACCAAGCAAAGTGTTTCCCTTAAATTTATACTCAGATAGCGCATAGGCCGCCATCGCGCCAAAGAGCAAGATAAAGAATATGGACGCAAGCGTAACGGTTAAGCTGTTGCGAAAATAGATAGGAAAACCGGCCCGATCCCAGACCGTTGCATACCCTTCCAGGCTGAAGGTTTCCGGATTGGGCAGGGCCAGTGGCTCGCGGAAGATCGCCTTGCGTGCCTTAAATGAATTCATGATCACCAAAAGGATTGGGAACAAGGCGATGGCTGTATAAATCAGCAGAGCTGTATGGGGTATAACCGAATCGGTGAAGCGATGACGGATATTTGCTGTTCTCATCTTCTTCTCTCCTAAATCTCGTAAGTATGGATGCGCCGCTGCCAGCCCACCAGATATACCAACACGCCAATGAGGATAATAATAAGCATCATCGCCGCAACCGTTGAGCCCATAGATGCATTACCCAGTTGTAATTGTTGCCCAAAGAAGGCACGGAAGAACATTGTGCCCATAATATCGGTGGAGAAGTTCGGTCCGGCCAAGGCGCCTTTGATGGTGTAGATAAGATCAAAGGCATTGAAATTGCCCACAAAAGTCAGGATGGTGACAATGCCCACCGTGGGCAAAATGAGCGGGAATTTCACTCTCCAGAAGACGGTCCAGGCCGTCGCCCCGTCGACATACGCTGCTTCAATGAGTTCATCAGGGATGCCAATGAGCGCCGCATAAAAGAGCATCAGCGGAATGCCCACAAATTGCCAGACGGATATGAGCGATATTGTCGTCAACGCGGTACTTTCCAAACCCAACCACGGCTGAAAAAGGTGACCAATACCGAAAAAGGTCATAAAGCCTTCGGCGATGCCCCATAGGGGACTCAAGATAAGCTGCCAGATAAATCCAATGATGACCACGGACAAAACCGTGGGCACGAAAATCAGGGTGCGGTAACTGCTGGTCCAACGTAAGGTACGCCGGCTCAACAACGCCGCCAGGAAGAGAGCAACCGGGTTTTGCACCAGCATATTGATAATGAAGAATTTAACATTATTCCAGAAAGCATTCCAAAATTGGTCCGCCCAAAGTTCATTTGTCAGCAAGGTAACGTAGTTTTGAAACGCAACAAACAGCCCGGTCTCATTATCCATGAAACTCAGACGCAAAGAGTCCAGCAAAGGAATGATCATAAAGATGGTATAGATAATGACCGCCGGGGCCAGGAAGACGATGATGTGTGTTGGGAATGGCTTGCGTTTCTTGGGAGATTGCGATTGCATAGCAAGACTCCTTAAAGGTTGTTTTGTAGATACCGCTTCAGCGGTGAAACGAATGAGAGATGTGCCTATTCTACCTTAAAAATCAACTACCGCTGCGAAAAAATCTGGTCTCAGATATGTTCGGATAAAGGGGGCTAGAAATCGAATTGCTTTCTAGCCCCCAGTCCACTATTTCAAGATGTTACAATGGTTTGGATCAGGGTGTATACCAGGCATCCAGCCCGTCCTGAATCTGCTGCGCTGCTTCATCAGGTGAGATGTCGCCATTCATAACTTGCGCACTGACACTCCATAACTCATTTTCCAAATTTGGCTCGCCACGAGACAAAATCTGGTAGGAGTTACGAATCGTCGATTCGCAGTCACCACGCCAATCCAGGAATTCCTGGGCCAGCGGATCTTCGA
>JAACFF010000084.1 GCA_009937635.1 Chloroflexota bacterium | reverse complement strand
TATCTTTGTATTGCCGGCAATAGGGGTAATAAGGAAAGTTATGATGGAGAGTTTCTTACTGGTCGCCTTGGTTATTATTGTTTTCTGGTTAATTGGTTTTGGTGTGTATATGATTGTCTCGAACCGGCAGAGAAATCTCGAAGGTGATTTAGATCACCTTACTGAAATGCTTAAAGATGACGGGTTTGATTGAAACAGGAGAATAGGCACATGCCAAGACTGATTGCTGTATTAAGCCTCATTGCAATGATGCCATTGCTCGCGGCTTGTGATGTCCTACCGTTTGGCGATACGGGCCCGGATTCATGCGATAGCGTTAGCGCCATATTTGAAGATGATTTTAGCGGAGAGCAAAATTGTGGGTGGCTTGAGTACAATCGAGGCGGAGCGGTTGCGGCAATAGATGGTGGAAGTTTAATCATTAGCACCAGTAATCCAGGCGAAATCTGGTGGACAAATCCGGAACGTGCATTTAATGATGTGATCGTTGAGGTGAACACAGAGCAACTAGGGGGACCTGATGATAATGCTTACGGAATAATATGTCGTTACCAAGATGAAGAGAACTTCTATTTGTTTTTGATCAGCGGCGATGGCTATTATGCTATTGGTAAGTATAAAAGTGGCCAAGACAGGGTTACCTACCTCACAGAGGATGGCCAGTTTGCTAGATCTGAACAGATAAACCAAGGTGTGGCGGTGAATCAGTTGCAAGCGAGCTGTGTAGGCAACGAGTTGAGCCTTTCAGTTAACGGCCATCCATTGTTAACGGTTATCGATAGTGATTTCATCGGGGGAGATATCGGCCTCGCCGTAAGCGCCTTGCAGCAAGGCACGGTGGAGGTTGAATTTGATGACCTCAGGGTTATGGTTCCGTGATTGTCCTGCACCGGCAATTAGAGGTGCCCGCGGAATTGCATGGGGAGATGATAGTTCTTAAGTTTCTCGCGGCTGGCAAGCGAATTGGCTTCTTATTGCTAGTAGTTGCTGGTTTGCTGTGCTCGGCCTGCTCCAATGTGCAGGTATCGTTGCCTGGACAGGGCAAAGAGGTAATATTCCAAGAAGAATTCGTGCAGGGCCATACTGCGAACTGGATGCTGGAAGGTGATGGGTCGGGATCGGCCGTCATCGTACCGGAGCAACTTTTGATCGAATTAAATGCTCCGAACCTGGTACAGTATGCAACGCTCGCCGAACCCATTTTCGATGACTTCATTCTTGAAGTGGATGCCCGCCTCGTGGATGGTTCCCAAACCAGTACCTATGGTGTGTTGTTCCGCATGCAAAGCCCTCAGGAGTTTTACCGCTTTGAGATCACTGGTGATGGCATGTATCTGTTGGAACGGCACGATGCTACTGGTTCCCGATTCCAATTCAGTGATGATTGGCGTGACCATGTGGCGATAAACCAAGGGTTGAATGCGGTAAACATTTTGAAAGTTGTAGCAGATGGTCCTAATATTGCCGTGTATGTGAACGATACCTTGCTTGAAGAAGTTGCCGATGAAGGTTACACGGAGGGCAATATTGCACTTGATGCTGGCACGTTTGACGGAGCGGGCTCACAAGTTTCGTTTGATAATTTATTCGTTTACGACCCCAACCGATAACTCGTGAATATTCGCCAGCAAATTGAGACCGCTGCAGGCATTAATGTTTCTGCCATTAGCTCGCTTGGTGGTGGCTGTGTCGGCCAGGTGTATCGAGTCCATCTGGCAGATGGCACCACGGTGGTCGCAAAGGTCGATGAACAGACTGAGCCACGCCTCGATATTGAGGGCTATATGCTGCGTTACTTGCACGAGCATAGCAACTTACCTGTTCCTGAAGTTCTGTATTGTTCACCCACTATTTTGCTTATGTCTTTCTTGCCTGGTGAGAGCCGTTTTTCGAAGCGTACGCAGCAGCACGCTGCTGAATTGCTGGCAGCATTGCACGAAGTGAGCGCTCCAGCATTTGGCCTAGAGAGAAGTACGTTAATAGGCGGGTTACACCAACCGAATCCGTGGGGTGATTCGTGGCTATCGTTTTTCTGCGATCAGCGAATATTATATATGGCGCATGAGGGGGTCCGGTGTGGGCGTCTTCCAGCAGGTATTTACTCGCGCCTGCAGCGTTTTTGCGCTCGGCTTGATCGCTGGTTACAGGAGCCGGAGCATCCGTCATTAATTCACGGGGATGTGTGGACGACCAATGTTCTAGCTACTGGCGACGGCGTCACTGGTTTTATCGATCCCGCTATTTATTTCGCTGATCCTGAAATTGAATTGGCGTTTACAACGCTCTTCGGCACGTTCGGGGACTCTTTTTTTGCACGATATCAGGAGATAAGACCCATCAGATCAGGATTCTTTGAGGAGCGGCGAGACATCTATAATTTGTATCCATTGCTGGTGCATGTGCGACTATTTGGAGGCAGCTACGTGCAAAGTGTGGAGAATACGTTGCGTCGTTTCGGTTTTTAGTGTTTGGGCTTCATTACATATGACAATACTTATGAGGGATGAGATCGTAAAGAAACTGCTGGCGTTAAACAAGGTTTTCTATTCACGTTTTGCGGTGACCTTTGCGCAGAGTCGAGACAATCCTCAGCCAGGTTTCATAGATTTGATGGATAATTTGCCTCAACCGTGCGAGCGTGTTGTGGACGTAGGGTGTGGGAACGGTCGATTTGGGCAATTCTTGCGTATTTATCTCCCTGAATTTGATTATACCGGAATCGACTTCACGGCAGATTTGCTGACGCTGGCTGCAGAACGCGTTGAGGGTAGCTTCTTCGAGCGGGATATTTGCCGGCCAGGATTTCTGGACAAGTTAGGCAATTTCGACTTAATCATCTGCCTGGCAACGATGCAGCATATTCCTGGACGTTCTAATCGTTTGCAACTGTTGCTTGAAATGAAGAAGCACCTAACGCCAACCGGGGGGATTTTTTTGGCCAACTGGCAATTTATGAGCAGTCTAAGACAGCGTCGAAAAATCCGGGACTGGGAGTTAGTAGGCCTAAACAAAAACGACGTGGAGAATGGCGATTATCTACTATCCTGGAATCGAGAGGGAAGCGGATTGCGATACGTGTGCTTAATCGACACTAATGATACGGCCGTGCTTGCCGAGGAAGCCGGACTGACGATTCAGAACCAGTTTCGCAGCGACGGCAAAGAGGGTAACCTTAACCTGTACACCGTATGTGTACACGCCCCTTAGCCTCAGATTGAACCTGCTTGACCTGCTAGATTATCACCTGAATGTTTCAGAGGGAAGTATGAATATCGCAAAATTAGTCGTGTTTGCTACGGTCTTCTTCAACAGGTCAGGCTTACTACAGAACACGGTATCAGTATTGGCAAGATATTTCGCCCTATGTTGTGCGTGGCGTGCCTGTTGACAGGTACGTTGCCAATGCTACAATTTAACTAATCCAGCGAGGAAGAATGAATGGCGATCAAAGAGCAACTACGCACTGATATGGCGGACGCTATGCGCACAGGTGACAAAGAGAAACGGGATACACTGCGTCTGTTGCTGGCTGCAATAAAGCAAGTTGAGGTAGACGGGCGGACCACACTCGACGACGCAGACGTGCAGATCATACTTACCAAACAAGCAAAGCAGAGACGTGAAAGTATCGCCGAATACGAAGCGGCGGGTCGCCAAGAGCAGGCGGATCATGAGGAAGCTGAGCTTGACATAATCGAGTCGTATTTACCGCAGATGATGAGCCGTCAGGAAGTAGAGGAAATTGCCGCTCAAACCATCGCTGATCTAGGGGCGGATAGCCCCAAGGACATGGGTCGGGTGATGGGTCGTTTGATGCCTCAGGTGAAAGGTAGGGCCAATGGTAGCCTGGTCAGTGATGTTGTACGGGACTTATTGCAGATTTAGCTACGCAGCTAACTAACTACTTCCTAGACAAAAGAGAGAAATGGAATCACTTCCTGTAGCACGCCAGCAACTTCGAGAGACGGTAGGCGAGTTGCGACTCGGCGTGTTTGCTGTCGTGCTGACACTAGGCATGACAGCTATCCTCTCCTTCAATTTATTTTGGCCCTCGCAGGTCAGTGTGGTGGTGGGAGAACCCGCGCCTGCTGATGTTTTTGCCCCTCAATCCTTGTCCTACGCGAGCGAACTGTTAACAGAGCAAGCTCGCGAAGGTGCTCGTAAGGATGTGCCAGCAATTTATACGCCCTTAAATCTCAGTATCGGTCGGGAACAATTGGCTCAAGCCAGGGCGATATTCGCCTTTATTGAGACTGTCCGAGCGGACAGTAATGCCACGCCTGAGGAGAAGGCTGACAGCTTGCAAGGGATTGAGAGACTGGCCATTGATGAGAACGTGGCGATCGACTTGATCGCAATGAGCCAAGCAGATTATGAGGCGACTAAAACGGAAATCTTACGCATTATTGACAATTTGATGCGGGAAGAAATCGAAGAGAGTCGACTTGAAGATTTTCAGCGTAGCGCTCGAAGACAAGCCAGCCTGGGTCTGAGTTCAGCGCAAAGTAATGTTGTAACCAGCCTAGTCTGGCAGTTTATTGTTCCTACTATTTTCCCTGATGAAGAAGCAACAGCCGAAGCGCGCGCGGAGGCTGCGACCGCTGTAGAGGATGTCACAAGAAGTGTGGCAAAGGATCAACGGATTGTGCGGGGCGGTGAAATCGTCTCTGAAGAAGATGTGGAGCTACTTGGCCAGCTAGGGCTCTTACGCCAAGAGATGAATTGGCGAAACGTCGCGAGTGGTTTTCTGGTTTCATTACTTTCGGTGATCATAATCGTTCTCTATTGGCGGATGTATCGTAACAAGTTGTGGGACAACGGCCGTTATCTGTCGGTGTTGGCGGGGCTACTGTTACTGTTTACACTCGTCGCCAAGTTAATGGTATCAACGCCTGGAGACTGGCCCATTCTATTTCCCCTGGCGGCCATGTCGATGATGCTAGCGGTAGTTTTTGAAGTGCGCCTTTCAATACTGTTAACTGTTATTGTTGCTGCCATCTATGGATACATTGCGCCAGATCAACTGAGATTCACGCTGTTTGCCGCAGTGGGCGGCTTAGTAGCAATTCTGACCCTCCGTGACGCCCAGCGCGTAGTAGCCTATTTCCGGTCGGGTTTACTAGCGGCGATCGGGGGCATGATTGTGCTAATGATCTACGCCTTGCCTCTGGAGACTGAGCTGTTTCAATTGATGACGCAGTTTCTGTATAGCTTGGGAAATGGCCTGTTGTCAGCGGCAATTACTTTGGTTGGTTTCTTCGCGCTGGGCAGCGCATTCGGCATCATCACGACGTTGCAGTTGCAGGATCTTTCTCGTCTCGATCATCCGTTGTTGCAGGAGCTGCTGAGACGAGCTCCAGGTACATACCATCACAGCATCATGGTTGCAAACCTTGCTGAACAGGCGGCTGAACGTGTACGCGCCAATAGCACCTTGGTACGAGTAGGCGCTTTTTACCACGATATTGGCAAGATGAATCGCCCTCCTTTTTTTACAGAGAATCAAGAGGGCGTCAATCCGCATGATTCTCTTGATCCGTATACCAGTGCCCGTATTATTGTTGGCCACGTGCCTGATGGGCTGGACTTGGCCCGGCGTTACCGGCTACCAATTCAGATCAGGGACTTTATTGCCGAGCATCATGGACTGAGAATCGTTAAGGGTTTTTACCAAAAAGCGCGTTCTCAAGCGGGCGAAGAGGCCGATGAGGTGGATATGGAGAAGTTCCGGTATCCAGGACCTCGCCCTCGCTCACGTGAATCGGGAATTGTGATGCTTGCCGATGCAGTGGAAGCAACTTCAAGCGCTTTGCGCCCCAATACCCCTACAGCAATTGAGAAGCTGGTAAACGGCATTGTCGATGATGATGTGATGGAAGGACAGCTAAACCACTCAGGATTGAGTCTTGGTGATATTGAGCTAGTACGATCCTCGTTCATTGACACGCTCAAGGGTCGTTATCACGTTCGCGTACGATACCCTGGTAATGAGTTGCTGGAAGAAGGAGAGGCGCCGGTTGCTGCTTTGCCAGTGCCGGAGGATTCAGAGCCTGCTTCGTCCAGTGCCGAGCCAGCTGCCAACCAGCTAATAACACAAGATATAGCACAGAACTAGGCCAGATGACCTACCACATTGAAATCTATGCCGATGTCGATGTGCAGGCTAATGTAAACGAGATCTTGATAACGGCCGCGTCAACTGCTTTGTCGCAGCAATCTTACCCACCAGTGTCGATGACGCTCTTGTTGGTGGACGACAGTCGAATTCAGCAATTGAACCGAGATTTTCGCGGGATTGACCGTCCTACAGATGTGCTTAGTTTCCCTGCCGGTGAATTATCCCCAAACAGCCTTGAGGAACTACCATATGTGGGCGATATTGCCATATCCATGCCATATGCGAGAAAGCAAGCCGAGGCAGGTGAACACTCATTGCTTGCCGAGTTGCAGCTACTAGTTGTGCATGGGACGCTTCACCTGATCGGTTACGACCATATCACGAAAGAGGATAAGGCACGGATGTGGTCTCTGCAGCAAGAGATCTTGACTCAACTTGGCCTGCATTACATCGCACCCACTGAAGATTGATAACCGAGGTCTGGTATGCTCAACAGCGTTCAAGAAGAACTGCGCAGACGCGCAAAGAGTTTCCAATTTGCTTTTGAAGGCTGGTTTTATGTTTTGCGCACCCAGAAAAATGCCTGGATACATGCGGTCGTCAGCCTGGTTGTTTTCTCTGTAGGACTATGGTTGGGGTTGTCGCGCACAGATTGGGCCTTGCTGATTTTAACCATGGCTATCGTTTGGATGGCGGAGATCATGAACACGGCACTTGAGGCCATTATCGACATGAGTCAACCTGAACCACATCCTCTTGCAAAAGTGGCCAAGGACGTGAGTGCAGCGGCCGTTTTGTTGGGGGCCTGTTCTGCTGTTCTCGTAGGCTTACTAATACTGGGACCGCCGCTCTGGCTACGATTGTCCGGATGACGGTAACCTTATTCCGGCAACTGGTTAACCGGTATTTCCGCTAGTAAGGGGTTCGTCTGGTCGCGTTGTGAGACGATGGGGTTGGAGACGCCCCATGCTAGGCTAAACTGTTGATCGTTCCAGGCTACGCCGTACTCGTCTTTGCCACCGTCGAAATAATTGTCCACAATGTATGTAAGCGACACATCGGTTAGAGCCAAGAAGCCATGGGCCACACCACACGGAATGAATAGTCCTTTCTCATTATCATTGCCCATTTCTATGGTTTGAGTTTTGAGATAAGTAGGAGAAGCTGGTCGGATGTCAACAAGGCCTGCCCTTAACTGGCCGGCTATTACATACCAGTAGTCGACCTGATGTTGATGATAATGCAATCCACGCAACACACCTTGCTTCGAGTCGGACCGGTTGCATTGGACAATTTGCCAAGCGCGCTGTGGAAACCACTCTTTGCGAAATGTTTCCATAAAACGGCCGCGTTCATCTTCATAAGATTCAAGGTGCACGATCTGCACCCCACTGATCTCTGTTGATTGCTTAATGATGGTCAATTGAATTCCTCATATAATTAGCTTTATGTCAGGTTATGTATATTTCCGCATCGATACCCGGTGGTCAAGGGCTAATAAACCTGACATCAGGCAAGGTCGAATTACGGTCAGCGCTTCAGAAAGTTGCTGATGAAGAACCACAAGTTAGCTGGCCGTTCCGCCAAGCGTCGTACGAAATAGGGGTACCACGCGGTTCCGTACGGGACATAAATACGCATTTTGTAGCCGTCATCGACCAAGGATTTCTGCAAGTCCCTGCGCACGCCAAAGAGCATCTGAAATTCATATGAGTCGGCTGCAATATTGTTGCTCTTGGTGAAATCCTTGCTGGCCTCAATCATTTTCTCATCATGGGTAGCTATGCCCAAGTAAACCCCTCGCTCACGAGCTTCTTCGCTCAATAACATTTGTGTGAGGTTAATAAAGCTGGAGTCGGTATCAGCCTTGTCAGAGAATGCGACATGGGGCGGTTCCATATAGGCGCCTTTGCAGAGACGAACCCAAGCGCCTTCCTTGATAAGTTCCGACACATCTCCCGCGCTGCGATAGAGGTAAGATTGAATGACTACACCAACATTGTCGAAGCCGTAGTGATAGCGTAGAGCATGATAGATGTCTAGCGTAATATCCACTACAGCGCTTTCCTCCATGTCGATGCGGATCTTATTGTCATAGGATTGAGCACGCTCAACGATAAGACGGACATTGTCTAGGGCTAGTTGTTCGTCTAGGTTAAGGCCGATCTGGCTGAGCTTTACTGAGACATTGGCGTTTAAGTTCTCCCGATCTATCCTGTCTAAAAGGCGTAGAATCTCATCCCTGGCATCCATTGCTTCATAAGTATTGGTGACGCTTTCTCCTAAATAATCCAAGGTCACCAGCATTCCCTGGCCGTTCAGGTCTCTTGTAGTAGCTACAGCATCATTCATGGTCTCACCGGCGACGAAACGGCGTGCGACGCGATCGGCGATAGGTAAACTGCTAACGAGCTTTCGTGCCCAGACGGCCGTCGACAGGTAGAGTAGCAAATATCTCATCCATTCCTCGGCAAACCATATCAAAAGCCCGACAATCAGCAATAATAAAAACAGCGCTGGAAGGATGATTCTACGGCGTGAGGCGTTTGCCTTGTCCATTGTGTCCTCTTATTGAATAGTAAAAAAGCATGGGTTGGGCGCAGGTCAGAATTGCCCACGCCCCTTTCCAGATAATCTTCCCACCCCTAATTTTAGCACCAGGGCCACAAAGTGAACAGGCGAATTAGCTCCACTTGATCCCGATATCCAGGATGATATCGGCTGCCTGGTCACCTTGGTCAGAGGCATTGGACATGTGGCGAAGCACTTCTCGCGACTTGAGCATTTCCATGATGTGAGCGGAGTCTTCAGGGCCGGAGAAAAGATCAACTATGCTATGGCGATAAGCTGTCTCGACTCGGTTTTCAATCCCTTTAATACGTCGGGCATGATCATTAGCTACTCGCGGATGATCAAAGAGTCTTTGGACTGCCAGATGCAATTCATTGGCCATTTCCAGAAGCAGATCGGCGATTGTTTTCATAGCTTCGGAAGGCGTCAACTCAAATATTTCTAGCTCGGCTACTGTGTCGTAAACATAGTCAATGAAGTTGTCGATTGCCCTAGAAAGTGCAAAGATGTCTTCACGGTCAATAGGTGTCACAAACGTATCCTCCAGTTCATGTATGAGGATGCGTTGGATTTCGTCAGCGTGCTTTTCAGTCTTGCGAGCCTGGACACTGCGCTTGGTTCCTGGTTTTTTCAAATAATCAAGCAGGGCTTCAACACTGGCTACCGCGTATTCACCGTGTTGTACCAGAAGTTCCGGGAAATTGCTTTGGGGTGGACTAATAAATCTCTTTAACCAATTCATCTTAAGTCACCGTCCTTTTTCGTCGTCCAGGTTGACGGAAGATAGGTTGCCTGCCCTAGAAAGCCGCATCGATCCATGAGAGCGGGAAATAGAGGAGAGCCGCTAACAGTGCGGCCACCGGGATCGTTAAGACCCAGGCGACAAGCATTTGGTATCCGACCAACCACCGAACCTTGGAAAGGCGCTCAGCCGAACCAGCACCCATGATTGAGGAACTCATCACTTGGGTGGTACTTACGGGGCCACCAGCCAAAGCTGCCCCAAGAATGATAGAACCACTCGCAATCTGCGAGACGAATCCATGCACAGGTCTGATTTTGTAGATGCGCCAACCCAGCGTGCGAATCAACCGCCACCCGCCGGCGGCCGTGCCCAAGGCGATCATACTTGCGCTCAGGAAGATGACCCAGGTTGGTACAACAAATTCATCTAGTACACCTTCCACTACCAGGCCCAGCGTGATTATGCCCATGGTTTTCTGAGCGTCATTTGCACCATGGCTAAGTGCTAATCCTAACGATGTGAAGAATTGTGAGCGCTTGAAAATGCCATTGACTTTGGGAGTCGCTCCTCGGGTAAGAAAAAGGGTAATGTGCATCAATATATAGGCCACAATAAGACCCAAAATCGGCGAAAATAACAATGCCAGAACAACCTTCAGCAGACCACTTGCGTTGATGGCTTGCACTCCCGCGGACACGATGACTGCGCCTACAAGACCGCCGATGAGAGCATGGGATGAACTGGAAGGAATACCAAAATACCAAGTGACGATATTCCAGATTACGGACGCTTGAACAGCGGCTATAACCACGGGCATGGTAACGTTATCTGGGTCTGTAATCCCTGTACCGATTGTTTCGGCAACGGCCACACCAAATAGAAATGGACCAACAAAGTGGGCCACCGCCGCCGTCCACAGCATTACTCGTGGCGACACGGCACGCGAAGCAATCGGCGTGGCTACAATGTTTGAGCTATCATGGAAGCCATTAAGGAAATCAAAGATTAGAGAGCTAATTAGCAGTATGATAAAAGCAGGACTCATAAAGATTCGGCTCTTGTTAACATTCTGTTAACACAGTATACGGGCAGGGTATCAATTAGGCAACGGCCATTATCAAATTTCGTGTACTTGAATGACTAAGCTATAATGGTGATGTCACCAACGTACTGTTCATTGTGAGGTTAAACATGAGTGATTTGTTTGATCATTTTAACGCCCGAAGCACGCTTCCAGGTACCGATTCTATTTACTACCGACTTGATAAGCTTGCAGATCACGGAGATATCGATCGATTGCCTTTTTCGATCAAGGTATTGCTGGAAGCCTTATTGCGTACGTGTGATGGCTATATAGTAATGCCTGAGCATGTAATCAAGTTGGCTTCCTGGAAGGCAAAAAGCGAGGTTAGAGAAGAACTGCCATTCAAACCAGGCCGCGTTATCTTGCAAGATTTCACTGGGGTGCCGGCAGTGGTTGACCTGGCTGCTTTGCGATCGGCCATGGCGAGATTGGGTGGTGATCCACAAAAGATTAACCCACAGGTTCCCGTCGATCTGGTTATTGATCACTCGGTGCAAGTAGATCGCTTCGGATCCGCATACGCCTTGATGTTTAATGCCGAGCGAGAATTTGAACGTAACAGAGAGCGATATGAGTTCTTGAAGTGGGGGCGCGAAGCCTTTGAAAACTTCCGTGTTGTGCCTCCGGCCACGGGTATCGTTCATCAGGTCAATTTGGAATATTTGGGCCAGGTTGTAATGAGTAAACCAGAGGGAGATGGCAAAGTCGTATTCCCTGACACTCTGGTAGGAACTGATTCGCATACCACAATGATCAATGGACTTGGGGTTGTGGCATGGGGAGTAGGCGGAATTGAAGCAGAGGCGGTGATGTTGGGACAGCCGATTTATATGCTGACACCGGAGGTGTTTGGAGTAAGGCTGACAGGGGAGTTGCCCGAGGGAGCAACGGCAACGGATCTCGTTTTGACCATAACGCAATTGCTGCGTGAAAAGGGAGTGGTTGGTAGGTTCGTTGAGTTTTTTGGTCCTGGTTTGAGTAATATGACACTGGCCGATCGAGCTACTATCGCTAATATGTGCCCTGAGTATGGCGCAACTGTTGGCTATTTCCCGGTAGATGACGAAACTTTAAACTATATGAGAAATACTGGCAGGCCAGAGGAACTGGTAGAACTTGTAGAAAGCTATTGCAAAGCACAAGGGCTTTTCCGAACGGACGACATGCCTGATCCAGAATACTCTGATGTTGTTTATCTCGACTTAGGGACGGTGCAACCGAGCCTGGCAGGTCCGAAACGGCCCCAAGATCGCATCAATTTGGCAGATATGAAGAGCAGCTATCGGCAAACTTTGCTTGCTCCGGCGGGCCCCCAGGGGATTGGTCTGCGGGAAGACGAGTTGGGTAGAACGGCCGTGCTGTCCAACGGCCAAGAAGTTGAGCTCCGCCACGGTGCCGTCGTCATTGCGGCGATTACAAGTTGTACCAATACTTCAAATCCAAGCGTTATGATCGGGGCGGGCTTATTGGCGAAGAAGGCGGTTGAAAAAGGGCTAAAGGTTCCGGCTTACGTAAAAACCAGCCTCGCACCTGGCTCGCGAGTCGTTGAAGATTATTTAGCCAGGTCCGGCCTTTTACCTTACCTTGAAGAATTGGGGTTTTATATCGTTGGTTTTGGTTGCACCACCTGCATAGGCAATTCAGGGCCACTGCCTGAGGCAGTTAAGGATGCTATCCAGGAAGGGGATTTGGTCGTTTCCTCGGTCTTGAGTGGCAATCGCAATTTTGAAGGTCGCGTCCATGCTTTAACACGAACAAATTTCCTGGCGTCTCCGCCGCTGGTGGTGGCTTATGCCCTTGCTGGCTCAACCGACAAGGACCTGCTCGATGAGCCCTTGGGAAGTGATCGTGAAGGTAATCCTGTTTATTTGCGAGACATTTGGCCGAGCAATGAAGAAATAAGACAGACAGTTTCCGATTCCTTGACCGCCGATATTTTCCACGAACAGTATGGGAATGTCTGGGATGGGAACGAAACTTGGAATGCTGTCCCCGTGAGCGGAGGTGCTCTTTATGAGTGGGATGAAGAGTCAACTTATATTCAAGAACCGCCATTTTTCACGGAAGTAACGTTGGAAGTCGAGCCAATAGGCAACATCGAGAATGCGCGCATACTTGTGAAAGCGGGCGATTCGATTACAACCGATCACATTTCCCCTGCAGGTGCAATTGCCGCGGACAGCCCTGCCGCCCAATACTTGCGCGAAAATGGCGTGAGTGTATTGGATTTCAACACCTATGGTTCGCGGCGCGGAAATGACAAGGTGATGGCGCGTGGCACGTTTGCTAACATTCGACTTCGCAATCACATGGCCCCAGGTACAGAGGGCGGTTGGACAACTTACTTGCCTACAAATGAGGTTGCGACAATTTATGATGCCTCGCTGAAGTATGGGGAGAGTGGTACTCCGTTGGCCGTACTGGCTGGCAAGGATTATGGCATGGGCAGTTCCCGAGATTGGGCGGCCAAAGGTGTGCTATTGTTGGGCATAGAGATGGCTATTGCCGAGAGCTACGAACGTATCCATCGCAGCAATCTGGTGGGTATGGGGGTGTTGCCCTTACAGTTCAAGCCCGGTGACACGCCGGAGACGTTAGGTTTGGATGGTAGTGAACTGTATTCAACCCTAGATCTGTCGGATGATCTGCAACCGGGCCAGGAAATATTGGTGAGGGCAAGAAAGGGGGACGGATCTGAAATAACCTTCGAGACAATCTGCCGCATTGATACGCCAGTTGAGGTCGAATACTATCGCAACGGCGGTATTTTGCATACGGTTCTTCGTAGTTTCTTGCGCGAATAGTTTGCCAGTGAAGACTTGAGGGGGAGCGTTATTGTAGCTTAGCGCAATGTAACCGACTAGCTTACGAGGCCAGACCTAGGATCCTAAGTCTGGCCTTATTTGCTGTGCATTTACCTGGCGTCTAGAATTGCCTACTCGAATGTAGGGGAAAACGAGCGAACCACTTCTAGGTAATTGGCGCGCTCGAATGCGGCTCGGAAATCGACATTGCTCTGGCTAAGACTGCCTTTCAACATATCCAGCGACTCATATTCATGTTCGACTAGCCAGTTGGACATTTCGGCCAAGATTTCCTCTATACGATCGATTCCGTTCCGTAGTAACTCTGAAGCTATCTGAACTACTGCGGCCCCGGCCGCAACGCCTTTCAATGCATCTTCGGCTGTGTGCACACCCGTAGTTAAGGCGAGGTCTGTATTTAGACGGCCGTACAGTATCGCAATCCAACGCAAGGGCAAGCGCAATTCATGTGAATTACTCAATACAAGATGGGGCGTTATTTCCAGGTTCTCCAGATCCAAATCGGGCTGGTAGAAGCGGTTAAATAGCACCAATCCATCTGCTCCCTGGTCGGCCAGTTTCTTCATCATGTGTGCTGTAGCGCTAAAGTATGGGCTAAGTTTCATGGCCACAGGGATATCGATTTCTGCTTTAATATCACGCATCAGATCGATGTAAATCTGTTCCACAGCACCGCTGCTTAAATCCAAGTTCGTTGGAAGGTAATAAACATTGAGTTCCAAACCATCTGCACCGGCTCCTTCAATTTGCTTGGCGAAACGGATCCAGCCACCTGTTGACACACCGTTGAGACTGGCAATTATGGGTATATCTACTGCCTTCTTGGCGCGGTGGATGTGTTCCAAATACGAGTCAGGTCCAATGGCGTGGTAAGCGGGTGCCTCTGGAAAGTAAGATAAAGCTTCAGCAAAGCTATGTGTACCTTCAGTGAGATAACGATCTAGAGTCCTACTTTCATGATTGAGTTCTTCCTCGAACAGAGAATATAAGACGACGGCCGACGCACCTTTGTCTTCCATTTGGCGTATCGTACTAACGTTACGCGAAAGTGGAGAAGCTGACGGTACAATGGGGTTATTAAGCTTCATGCCTAAGTATGTTGTGCTCAGGTCCATGATTATCTCCTCGTCAACTAACCGGGCAGGAATCTTCGATCTGCCCGGTTGGCTGACTTATCTATTTATGTCCGTTTCCCTTATTGTCTTGAGCAGCCAGATTTTCATACTGTTTCCAGCGAGTTTCTACATCCGTTTTGGCCAAAGCAAGCAAACGCTTGGCAGTCTCTGGATTGCTCTGGGTCAACATGCGATAGCGACCTTCACGGTAGATGTACTTTTCGAGCGGTAGTGATGGTTTTCTGGAGTCCAGAGAGAACGGATTCAGTCCCTGATCGGCAAGCGCCGGATTAAATCGATACAATGGCCAGTGGCCACTCTTAACTGCCGCTTGTTGCTGCTCGAGCCCATAAACCAGATCGTAACCATGAGCGATGCAGGAGCTATAAGCGATTATCAGGGATGGCCCTTCGTAGGCTTCAGCTTCCATTACCGCGCGAATCGTGTGACGGTCATTTGCACCGTAAGCAATACGCGCCACGTAGATATTGCCATAGCTGATAGCCAACAATCCCAAATCTTTCTTTGGCAAAGGTTTGCCGGCTGCTGCGAACTTGGCAACGGCGCCACGCGGTGTGGCTTTTGACATTTGACCGCCTGTGTTGGAATATACTTCCGTATCCATTACAAGCACATTGACATTGCGTCCGGAAGCCAATACGTGATCAAGACCGCCGAAACCAATGTCGTAGGCCCATCCGTCTCCGCCGATGATCCACACACTTTTTCTTACTAGAACGTCAGCCATGCTCAATAGATTACGTAAGTGGTCATTAAGAGGCACTATGCTCTCTTCATCACTTGCAAGTAATTCGGAAATCCGTAGTTTTAGATCGGCAATCCGCTGGCGCTGTGTAGCAATATCGGCTTCTTCGAGCTGGTCTGCATACATGATCTCATCTGCTAATTGCGTTCCGATGATTTCTCTCAGGTCCCGTAGTAGATGAATAGCAGCGTCAATACGCTGATCCAAAGCTACACGCATACCCAGACCAAATTCTGCGTTGTCTTCAAACAAAGAATTGGACCATGCCGGCCCCCTTCCATCAGCATTTTGGGCCCATGGGGTAGTTGGCAAATTGCCACCATAAATCGAAGAACAGCCGGTCGCGTTGGCGATTAGTGAGCGATCACCATAGAGTTGAGATATCAATTTCAAGTATGGCGTTTCACCGCAGCCTGGACAAGCTCCGGAGAACTCAAACAAGGGTTCCAGCAACTGGTTGTATTTTACCTGGTTTAAGGGGATGCTTGTGCGGTCGACTTCCGGGAGCTTTAAGAAGTAATCCCAGTTCTCCTTTTCTGCATCGCGCAATGGCGTAACTGGTTCCATATTGATGGCTTTGAACTTGGGTTGCTTCTTATTCTTAACTGGACAGACTTCCACACAAACGGAGCAGCCGGTACAGTCTTCCGGTGCCACCTGTAAAGAGAAGATCTTGTCCTTGAATTCCTTATAACGGGCCGGTGTATATTTGAAGGTTGCGGGGGCGTCTTCCACCATTGTAGCATCAACAATCTTCATGCGGATCACCCCGTGCGGACAAACAAAGGCGCATTTACCACACTGAATACAAATGTCAGTATCCCACACCGGGATATCAGTAGCGATGTTGCGTTTCTCCCACTGGGTAGTGCTGGTTGGATAGGTACCATCAACAGGCAGAGCACTTACAGGAAGACTGTCACCCAGACCGGCGATCATTCGTGCCGTAACTGATTGGACGAATTCTGGTGCGTGAGCAGGAACAACTGGTTTTCGTTCAAAGGTACTGCTGGCTTGTTCGGGCAATTCAACTTTATGCAAATGCTTTAGGGTTGCGTCCACAGCGGCGAAGTTGGCCTTTACCACAATTTCACCCCGCTTACTGTACGTTTTCTTAATCGCTTCCTTAATCTTGGCGATGGCTTCATCACCAGGAAGAAGCGGCTCTCCTGTTACTTGTTCCAGCAGACTGAAGAAGCAAGTTTGCATGATGGTATTGATCCGTCGCCCCATACCAGTTTCTTTAGCTACCTCATAGCCGTCAACTACGTAGAACTTAATTTTCTTGTCGATCATCACCTGCTGCATGGAACGTGGCAAATGCTCCCACACTTCATCATGGTCATAAGGACTGTTGAGCAAGAATGTTGCTCCAGGCTCGGCAAGACGCAAGAGATCAAATCGTTCAACAAATTGAAATTGATGGCAGGCGACGAAATTCGCTCTATTGATGAGATAGGTGCTGTGGATTGGTCTTGGTCCAAAACGGACGTGCGAGACCGTCACAGCACCGGCCTTCTTTGAATCGTAGACAAAATAGGCTTGGGCAAAATTATCCGTGTTTTCTCCGATAATTTTAGTGGAATTCTTATTCGCTCCAACGGTGCCGTCTGACCCCAGGCCGTAGAAAACTGCGCGAATTACATCGTCGCGCTCTATGTCGAATGATTCGTCGAAGTCGAGGCTGGTGTTCGTAACATCATCCACGATACCGACGGTGAAGTGATTTTTGGGATGCTGCGCTGCCAAGTTGTCGTAAATGCCTTTGACCATGGCCGGAGTAAATTCCTTGGATGAGAGGCCATAACGACCACCGATTATTTTGGGCATAAGAGCAAAGGGAGCCTTACTGTCAGCTACGCGTTCAACAACAGCCGTTACGACGTCCAAGTAGAGTGGTTCACCAGTAGCGCCTGGTTCCTTGGTGCGGTCCAGTACCGCGATATTCTTAACCGTAGCCGGCAACGCATTTACAAACGCAGTCACATCAAAAGGGCGATATAGGCGTACGATGACAGCCCCAACCTTTTCACCTTGTTCGACGAGGTGATCCACGGTTTCGCGGACTGTGTCAGCGCCGGAGCCCATCAGCACAACAACCTGTTCAGCATCTTCTGCACCAACGTAATCAAAGATGTGATATTGGCGACCTGTAAGCTCCGCAAACTTGTCCATAGCATCTTGAACAATGTTCGGGCACGCATCATAGTAAGGATTAACGCTTTCACGCGCCTGGAAGAAGACGTCCGGATTTTGAGCAGTGCCACGTATCGCCGGTTTGTCAGGGGTTAGACCACGAGCCCGGTGGGCACGGACGAGGTCATTATCAATCATTTGCTTAAGGACTTCGTCTGGTAGCAGTTCAATCTTGTTAATCTCGTGTGATGTGCGGAAACCATCAAAGAAATGTACAAAAGGTACGCGCGCTTTCATTGTGGCTGCCTGGGCAATCAAGGCGAAGTCGGTGACCTCTTGAACTGAGTTGGAAGCCAGGAATGCAAAACCGGTATTGCGAGCTGCCATGACATCGCTATGATCACCAAAGATGGAGAGAGCTTGAGCAGCCACGGATCGGGCGGCAACATGAAAGACGGTTGTGGTTAGCTCGCCAGCGATCTTATACATATTGGGGATCATCAATAAGAGGCCCTGTGAGGCAGTAAATGTCGTGGTCAGGGCGCCGGCCTGCAATGAACCGTGGACTGCGCCGGCTGCACCGCCTTCAGCTTGCATTTCTACTACCAGCGGCACCGATCCCCAGATGTTGCTACTGCCGCGCGCCGAATATTGGTCAGCCAGTTCCCCCATTGGTGAGGAGGGTGTGATTGGGTATATAGCAATGACTTCATTCAACTTGTGGGCCACTCGTGCGGCTGCCTCATTGCCATCTATTGTCTTCAATGAACGTGTCATAATGAGACTCCTTCGAAAATGGAACACCGATCAACGTCGACTAATATGGATATTTGCATAGTAGTCAGGTAACTCGTTGCCCCTTCTCACTTATGGTAGTGCGCCGGAGCGCAGGAATACTCCTTTGGTTACAAAATGACCTGGCAGGTTGTGTTATCCTGCCAGGTCGGCTGTGGTTTTGTTATTGTTCGTTTGCCAGGGCAGCGTGAGCCGCGGCCAGGCGAGCGATAGGAACACGGAAGGGAGAGCACGATACGTAGTTCAAACCCAGTTCATGGCAAATGGCTATGCTCTTTGGATCGCCGCCATGCTCGCCACAAATACCAATCTCCAGATCTGGTCGTGTTGCTCGACCCGCTTGCACTGCTATCTGCATCAGTTTCCCAACGCCTTTGGCGTCTATGCTGGCAAAGGGATTATCCTTCAGGATACGCTTCTGCAAATAGTCCATGAGGAAACCAGATTCGGCGTCATCACGAGAGATGCCGAAGGTGGTCTGGGTCAGATCATTGGTGCCAAAGGAGAAGAATTGGGCGACTTCGGCAACCTCATCGGCCGTAAGCGCGGCTCGCGGAATCTCAATC
>JAACFF010000412.1 GCA_009937635.1 Chloroflexota bacterium | reverse complement strand
TTTCAATTCTTCCAGTTGCTACCCACCCTGACCATCCGCGAAAATATCATGATCCCCATGGACCTGGCCCAGAAATACGATGAAAAACAGCGTTCCGAACGCGCCATCTGCTTGCTGGATCAGATGGGTATGGCTGATGACGCCCATAAATTCCCCACGGCCGTTTCCGGTGGCCATCAGCAAAGAGCCGCCATCGCCCGTGCCCTGGCCAACGATCCCCCCATCCTCGTCGCCGACGAGCCCACCGGCAACCTCGATTCCCGCGCATCCGAATCCATCTTCAAATTATTCGAGTCCCTCGTCGCCAACGGCAAAACCATCCTCATGGTCACCCACGACGGCGAACTCGCCTCCCGCGTCCCCCGCTCCATCACCCTCGCCGACGGCCTGATAATCGATAATTGAGGCCAGGGCAAAACGTGAGCCGGCGTCAATGGAATAGGGCAAAAGGATGTGCCAACAACGGCGGCCTACTCCTCACGTTATCTTGCATGTGGTGATAGCTTCGCTGATGCTGTTGGCGAACTATCATACGCCAACAGCATCTTCGCTAGGTTTAGGCCTATTGCGGGAAAAGGGGCCAGAATATCGGCAGGAAGATCATCGACACAATGAGTAGGAGTATTGTTAAAAGGGCACCCACGCGCGCATAGTCCGTGAACTTGTATCCACCGGGTCCAAACACCAACACATTCGCCTTATGGCCTACTGGTGAGAGGAAGCTGGTGGCGGCCCCGATCACGACCGCCATGGTAAAGGTTTTGTAGTTGGCGTCGAGTCCGAATGCGGTGTCCAGGGCGATGGGCGTGACCAGGACGATTGCCGCCGCATTGGACATCGGTTGGGTGATCAGCGCCGCCAGCAGGTAGATCCCGGCCAGGGTCGCCCGGGGTCCGAGTGGTCCAAAAATGTCGAGGACGATATCGGCCAGGAACTGCGCCGTGCCCGTCTCGGCCATGGCCATGCCCAGCGGCAGCATGCCCGCCACCAGGAAAACAGTGCGCCAGTCCACGCTCTCGTATGCTTCGTTAATCGTCAGCACGCCGGACAGGATCATGATCATCGCCGCAATGACCATGGCCAGGGCGATATCAATGCTCGTGAAGATCGTGAGCACGATGGCCAGGATCAAGGCGCCGACAGCGATGGGCGCTTTACTCAATCTGTACACCTCGTGCTCCACAGGCACCAACACCAGGAAATCCTGCCCCTCTTGTAGTTCGTCGATGCGGACTTGCGATCCCTGCAGCAGGAGCATGTCACCGGCTTTCAAAGGAATATCGCGCAGTCGCTGCGTGATCACCTCTCCCTGGCGCGAGAGGGCCAGCGCCGTGAAGCCGAAGCGCTCACGAAACTGTGTTTCCTCCAGGCTCTGGCCCACAAGGTGTGAGTTGGGGGCCACAACGACCTCGACCAGTTCGATATCGCGCGGTTCAAGAAGATCGATATCCAGTTCCTGGTCCACAGCGATGGTCAGGCCCAGCGATTGGCCCGCTTCCAGTATCTTTGTCGCCGAGCTTTCCACGGCCAGCATATCACCGGATCTGATTATGGTGTCGCGGTGCAGCGCCGGCTGGTCGCCGTTCGCGCGCTGGATAGCCAGCACCGTGAAATCAAACTGTTCGCCTAGACGCGATTCGAGCAACGTCTTGCCGTTTAGCGGACTGTTATCTTTTACCAGAACCTCGGTGACGTAGCCGCGCAGGCGATCGATGTCCTCTTTGCCGCTCGCCCCTTCGCGCACGGGGAGAAATTGACGGCCGATGGTGATCATGTAGATGATGCCCGTGGCCAGAACCACCACGCCCATGGGCGTGAATTCGAAAAAACCGAAGGTGGGCAGGCCCTGCTCGGCCAGGATTCCCGCGGCCAGAATATTGGCCGGCGTGCCGATCAGCGTCATTTTGCCGCCTAAGAGGGAGGCGAAAGCCAGGGGGATGAGCAGCCTGGAAACGGGCACCTTGGTCTGCCGCGAAATGCCCACCACGGCGGGCATCAGCATGGCCACCGCGCCCACGTTGTTCATAAAAGCGGAAATAAGACCGACGGTGAGCATAATCGTGGCGATCAGCCGCGCTTCCCCGTCGCCGGCTACCTTGAGGATCGCCCTGCCCATTGTGTCCGCTACACCGGTCTTGAACAGGCCGCCGGACACCATATACACGGCCCAGACGGTGATCACGGCCGAATTGGAAAAACCGCTGAAGAGATCCTCGCGGGGGATCAGGCCCAGCACACCAACGGCGATGAGCACCAATAGGGCCACAACGTCCACACGCAGCTTTTCCGTGGCGAAGAGGGCCATGGCGGCCAGGATGATGAGCAAGGTAAGGGCAATATCGATCGTCATCGCTATAGCAAATTTTTATTCAATTTCCTTATTCGGCCTCTTCTCTTCTCCATCGATTAATAACGATATGTCCTGTTCCTGGCAGAAGTCTAACCTGGTTTTGGCTGAGTGCCAGGATAAAGAAGCGCCCGTCGTCTTCCCGCTCTTGGTAAAGCGTCTTTAAATCATCTCGTGTTAAGATGCTCATGGAGTTACTCTCCACTGTCAAAGCTTGTCACCGGATAACCAGAGTGGCGCAATGCGCGCCGCGCAGCGTTTTTTCGGTTTCGCTGCCAAACACCCAACGACCTATGCCGGAACGGCCATGACTCGACATGACGATTAAATCAACCTGTAGTTCATCGGCCATATCAATGATGCTCTCGGCAACTGAACTGGCGGAGATATGCACGCGAAGTTGGATAGGGGAATCTGGTAGGGATTCCCGTACTCGCTGCAAATACGCCTTGGCTTCCTGTTCGCCCTCATTCATAACTACTTCAGTTCCAGGCCAGCCTGGTACCGGTCCCGGAGGTATAAGCGGCATGAACGTCACCCGCAGCAAAACCAGTTCCGCCGACACCGCCTGGGCCAGCTTCAACGCCGGTTTTAAGGCTCGCTCTGCAAGCAACGAGCCGTCCAGAGGAACCATGATTCGCTTATGGGTAAATGGTTCTGTTTCTACCTGGGGGTGAATAACGGCGGTAGGGCAAGTGGCATGATATAAAACTCTATCGGCTACGCTGCCGTAAACCCAGCGACTTATGCCGGAACGGCCGTGACTGGACATCACAATCAAATCAATCTCGTTCTCCTGGGAATAGTCAATGATCGATTTTGCCGCTTTTCCAACCACAATATCGCCCTTAAGGCGTGCTGAGGAATATGGCGATCGAGCTCGAATCGAATCGAGGTAGGTTTTGGCTACCTTTTGACCATTATCAATGACTCTCTGATACAGGTCTGGATCAAGCTTGATAGCTAAGGGGACGACAACTCTTAGGAGAACAACCTCGGCTGACTGCGCTTCCGCAAAGGCCAGCGCCGGATTCAGCGCCGCTTCCGCTAACTCAGAACCATCTAAGGGAACTAATATTTTGTTGAAGCTCATATGCACCTCCACTACCTAAAATCAGGCGCTGGTTAACCCGCATTCTCAGTAAACCAAGGAAAGAAGATCGCATACAACAGACTGGCAACCACGCAGGCGAGGATCATCACCGGCAAGCCACGTTTATTCCATAACCCAGAAGTAATAGGAGTGCGTGTTTTTTCTGAGAGTGATACCACAACGATATTAGCTGTTGAACCAATAATGGTGCCATTTCCACCAAATCCAGCCCCAAAAACCAAGGCCCACCAGAGCGGTGTGACATCGATCCCTTCCAAGCCAAGGTTTTTAATCACGGGAATTAGAGCTATGGTAATGGGGATATTGTCCACGAGAGCCGACAGCACAGCCACCGTCCACATCATCCCTACACCCAGCAGAATTGGATGGGAATCACTAACCTGGATTAGTAATTGAGAAAGCTGCTCCATCACACCAGCGGCTTCCAATCCACCGACCATCACAAACAAGGCGGAAAAGAAAATTAATACTACCCATTCGATTTTCTCGAAAGTCTTGGAGACATCATCAGGACGAACCCATAGTAGCGCAGCTCCCGCGGCTGCAAGCGCGATGAATGCAGGGCTTATATGGAAAGTGTTATGTAAAAAGAAAAATGCGACAGCCACGCCTAATACTATTAGTAGACGAAGTGCTGACTGGGGTTCGTTCAAGGCTTTAGCTGGATCAAGCTTCTTCACCCTCTTGGCTGCCCCTGGTATGGGTTTTAAATCTTTGCGAAATAGCCAGAGCAATAAAAACAACACCAGCAACCAGGCGACTACCACAATTGGCAAAGAATGGACTAAGAAATCGTTAAATGTGAATGGCGCGGCAGCGCCGATCAAGATATTCGGCGGATCGCCAACCAGCGTACCTGCCCCGCCCGTGTCCGAGAGCAGAGCTTCCCCTATGAGCATGGGGGCCGGGTTTATCCCCAGCAGTTCGCAAATCAATATGGTCACAGGGGCGATAAGCACGACGGTGGTGACGTTATCCAGAAACATTGAGAGTACCGTCGTTATTGTGCCCAACAGGATAAACAGGCGTACCGGGTTGCCTCCCGACAATCGCCCAGCCATAATAGCCAGATACTCAAAAAACCCGGTTTGCTGGAGCAAAACGACCAGGAGCATCATGCCCAGGAGCAGACCAAGCGTTTCAAAATCAATGGCCGCGATCGCTTCTTCTTCACTGTAGAATCCAAAGAGTATTCCTACACCGACCATGAGCGCCGCGCCGACTGTGGCCACAATGGAACGCTGAACTTTTTCGGAAAAAATTAGAATGAGCGCAACAATGAAGATAAGAACGGATGCAATCTGCGCCATCAGCCAGTCCCTTATTCTGCCGCCCCACGCCATTCAACCAGCAAAGCTGTGCCAACATCTACCCGTGAGGCAAGACCCACTAGACGGCCGTCATCGTCCACGACCGGAAGATCATACCAATTGTGGCTATTCATGATGGCAAAGGCCCGCAGCAAGCCACTTTCAGCCCTCACAGAAACAGGTGGAACCATGATTAAACTCACCGGCTGGATGTCCACCTCCGGTGGCGGAAGCAAAGACTCAAATACGCTGAAATCGCCGAGTACAAAGTCGAAATCTTCCACCAATCTTACAAAGGAAGGCATTACCAGTTCCAGCAGGTCGCGAATGTGTAAAATGCCCACCAGTTTTCCTTCCTCATCTATCACTGGCAGCGTGCCAATATGTTCTTCAACAAACAAGGCCGCTGCTTCTCTGATAGT
>JAACFF010000083.1 GCA_009937635.1 Chloroflexota bacterium | reverse complement strand
ATTGTCCCCCAAGGAGACCGATTGCCCTGCTATAATGAGAATGGAGCAGACGGGGTTTCAACCATGAGTAAAGATGGTCATATTGGTTTCTTTATTTTTGGATTTCTTGCTGGTTTTTGCTTAGGCTTTCTGGAAACTTGCTTTCATATTTAGCTTTGACTGATATACCGGGGAAAATGCCATGCACATTGCCAGCAACATTATTCAGGCCATTGGCAACACGCCATTGGTACAGCTTCGTAAGGTCGTTCCACCTGACCATAGTCGAGTGCTAGTCAAATTGGAAGGAGCGAATCCCACCGGCAGCATGAAAGACCGCATGGCAAAGGCCATGATAGAAGGGGCTGAGGCAGATGGCCGATTACAACCTGGAGGTACGGTTGTGGAGTCCACGGGCGGTAGCACCGGTGCCTCGCTTGCGATGGTCTGCGCTGCTAAAGGGTACCGTCTCCGCATCGTCACATCCGATGCATTCAGCCCGGGGAAGCGCGACCACATGCGGGCGCTGGGTGCTGAATTGACACTTGTGTCGAGTTATAATGGCTCTTTTACTAGGGAATTATTTGTGACAATGAACGAAGTCGCTCGTCAGATGGGCGAGGAGCCTGGTTCCTACTGGACTCACCAAATGAACAACGAAGATCAGGTCGCCGGTTACCATGCCTTGGGTGACGAGATTTGGGCACAGACCGGGGGTCAGATTGACGCCTTTGTGCATGTTGTTGGCACTGGTGGTTCGATTCGTGGTTCATCAACGGCGCTGCGGCGTTATGACTCGAAGCTCCGGGTCGTAGCTGTCGAACCGGCCGAATCGCCTGTTTTGTCAGGTGGTGAGCCAGGTGCTCATGGAATCGAGGGAATTGGGGCGGGATATATAGTGCCTTTGTGGGATCCTATCCTGGTGGATGACATACTAACAGTTTCGACAGACGAGGCTAAGGAAATGGCACAACGTTTGGCCCGAGAGGAAGGAATTTTTGCAGGTATCTCGTCCGGAGCCAATATAGTGGCGGCGTTGCGCGTGGCTGAACAGCTCCCTCAGGTGGCCACTGTGGTCACACTATTAATAGACTCAGGTCTCAAATACCTTAGCACCGATCTGTACAAAGAGACTTAAGCGAAGTGACATTGAGAGCAAAATGCGGTTAGGCAATCGTTGCGGTGAACGGTCGGCGGACCGTTCGCTATTTCCGCTGCAAACAATAGTGATACCGTCAATTCCCCGACAGATGTGCCTCATCCCCTATTTCGCTTAAAACTGGACGATACCCCTAACCGGCCGATCTTCGACGCTTTTCAATCTTCATCGCTCGTTGATATAGCGAGTCACACGCTTCAGGCAGCACCGGGCCCAACCACTGAACTGCAGCAAACTGCTCCTCATAGTACGGCGGCATTTGGCCAAACGTACACGCAGGACCACCATACCGATCAGTTGATCCAAATAAAACCCTGCCAACACCGTGATGCAGTATGGTAGCCGTGCACATCAGGCAGGGTTCAAGGGTTGTATATAGCGTTAATTGGTGGGAGTTTTGTAAAAGCTCCCGCGGTACATGCTTGAGCGCTTCAATCTCTGCATGCCGCATCGGATAAAGTTCGGGTGCAAAAATCGCGTTCCTACCCTCAGCCACATTACGGCCGTTGAAAGCGATCACACAACCAATCGGAAGATTCCCCTCCGTCTCAGCTTGTAGAGCAAGTTCAATCGCTCTGTGAAAATGCTTAAGGTCAACATCTGACAGTCCCTTTTCCATAATTCTACTCCATCGGTCATCCGGCCCTGCATTTCGAACGCCAATGATAGTGGAATTGTTTTGTAGGGGGTAGGAGAGATGGAGGAAGGAGCAGGGGTTGCAGGAAAGAGTTGTTAACAGGCTGAACCAATCTATGTAGATTGGCCCACTCTTTGCATAAAACCCCTGACAGCTTGTTCGTGAACCCGAAGCAGGATTTCGCTTGACAATAGATTGAACACGATCTATAGTATTGATAACCTAAACTGACTGGTCAGTCTAGAAGGGAAAAGGAGCGAAAAATGTTTGCCTTAATCTTGATTGTCCTGGTGGGAAGCGTGTTGGTTGGCTGGTTGTTGCCCCTGGTTTTTAAAAGCGAACGGCCGTATGGCCTGGCCGGTGATATCCTGGTGCCACCAATCGTAGGCGTGCTCTATGCCTTCGTCGTTTACCGGTATCTGGTGCCCATGGTTGGCCTCACGGGGTGGTTTGCTTTCGTCGGCAGCGCCTTGGAGAGCATTGCGGTGGCCGCTGTAACCTTGTGGATCATGCGCAAGATCAAAAAGTAGATGCCCATGGCTGTAAACGAAGCAACGGCCGAACGCCGGCAACAGATATTAGCCGCTGCGATGACTTGCTTCATGCGCAAGGGATACCATCGTGCGACGATGGATGACATCGTCTCCGAAAGCGGGCTGAGCAAGGGCACGCTCTATTGGTATTTCGACAGCAAAAAAGCACTCTTTTTGGCCTTGGTTCAATCGACCCTGGAGCAGATCGGCCTGGGTTGGCAGGCCTTGATCGAAGATTCTGAGAAATCGGCGAGCGAAAAATTACGAAATATCACAACGCTTTTTCGTGTAGAGCTCGGAGAAATGGCTCTTTTTTTCGGGATCATGATGGAAGCATGGGCGCTAACCCGTCATGATCCCGAAGTAGAAGTTCTAGTCAAGAATATTTATACGCCCTACTTGGAAAACATGACCCAACTTATCAAACAAGGCGTTGCAAGCGGTGAGTTTGAAGCGGAATCAGCCGAAAAAACGGCGACGGTGATCTTGATCTTGTACGATGGCCTGACCTTGGCTAAGGGCCTGAAAGTCATCGACACCGATTGGGAGCAACTTTTGGATACAGCCGAATTGCTTCTATTTCGCGGACTGGGGATAGAAGGTTACCGTGAAAAGTGACACGTTGGTCATCGAGACCGAAAATCTGACCCGAACCTTCAAAAATGTGGTCGCCGTGGACGGTCTCGATCTACAGATTCAGCAGGGTGAGATCTTTGGCCTGGTAGGTCCTGACGGATCGGGCAAGACGACGACGATCCGCCTGCTGACAGCCATCATGGATCCAACGGAAGGTTGGGCCAGGGTGGCCGGATTTGACACAGTGCGGCAGCCAGAACCGATCAAACAGCGCATCGGCTACATGGCGCAGCGTTTTAATCTTTACGGCGATCTATCCGTTTGGGAAAACCTCAATTTTTTCGCTGATGTTTTTGAAATGGCAGGCCAAGAGCGGCAAGAACGGATAGAACGCCTGCTAAACTTCGCCAGGTTGAACGAATTTCGCGACCGTCGTGCTGCCCATCTGTCCGGAGGCATGCAAAAGAAGCTGGCCCTGGCTTGCACCTTGATCCATACGCCGCAGATCATCTATTTAGACGAACCTACCACGGGCGTTGATCCCGTCTCGCGGCGGGAATTCTGGGATATCTTAACCGAGCTGCATCTACAAGGCATTACTCTCGTGATCAGTACACCGTATATGGATGAAGCTGAACGCTGCTCGCGCGTAGGCCTGATGTACGAAGGACAGCTCATCGTTTGTGACAGCCCTGAAAACGTGAAAAAAATGATGCGTGGCGATCTTATCGCGCTCTGGCCATCTGATATGCGCCAGGCGCAGGTGTTGTTGGCTGGTTTGGACGGCGTCCTGGAGGTCCAAACTTATGGCGACCAGCTGCGCCTATTCGTCGACGATGAGGTGCAGACCCGCGTACGCATCAAGACGACTTTGTCCGCCGCGCAGATTGACATCCTGGAAATGCGGAGTACCCGGCCCCGCATGGAAGAGGCCTTCATCTCGCTCGTGCAACGCCGCCGGGCTGAGGAAGAACATGCTGAGGTTGTGACGTGATTAACTGGCGACGCGTTCTTTCTATCATGCGTAAAGAGTGGTGGCATATCACGCGCGATAAGACGTCCTTTATCTTGTTGTTGGTCTCGCCGGTGTTGGTGCTCATCACCATGGGCTACGCCTTTTCCGTGGACATCACCGATGTGGGTATCGGCGTGCTGGATTACGATCTCAGCCCTTTATCGCGACAATATGTCTCACAGTTGCGTAGTACCGATGCTTTGCGTGTAGAAGCGTGGCCTGAAAATCTTGAAGATGTTGATCGCTTGATGATGCGCGGTACGGTAAAAGCGGTGGTGATCATCCCCAAGGGTTTTGCGCGCGATATGCTCGCAGGCGAAGCGGCCGAATTGCAGGTGGTCGTGGACGGCACAGATCCCAATACGGCCGGCCATGCCATACAGCATGTGGGCGCCCATTCGGAAAACTTCGCCGCCAGGCAACTAGAGGCGCAATTGCTGCGAGCGGGATATGGAGGCGGAACGGAAGCCCCCATCGATTTGCGGTTACGACCCTGGTATAACCCCTCGCTGCGCTACACGGTGTCCATGATTCCCGCACTTGTTGGCGTGGTTCTGGCCGTTCCCGCCATGGCGGCATCGCTGGCACTGTCGCGGGAAAGGGAGTGGGGCACGCTGGAAGGATTAATCGCCACACCTATCGGCCGTTTCGAGCTAATTCTAGGCAAACTTGTTCCATACGTCCTGGCCGGGCTGCTGAGCGTGCCCCTGTGTGTAGCGACGGCCGTTTACCTTTACGACGTCGCTTTCCAGGGCAGCTTTCTATTGTATATGTTGCTTGCCTTGCTCTTTTTATTCGCCACGATGAGCATCGCCATGTTCCTTTCCGTTTTTATTAAGAGCCAACAGGCGGCGATTATGGCCTCGCTGATGATATTCCTTTTTTCCGGTTTTTTTATGTCCGGCTTGCTGATCCCCTTTGCCCTCATGGGACCGCTCTTGCAGCTGGAGGCCTTCTTTCTGCCAACCACACATTTTGTGATCATCAGCCGCAGCATCTTTGTCAAGGGAGCGGGTTTGGCGCAACTACAAGGCTTCACGCTGGCCCTACTGGCGATTGGCATCATCTTTTTTGTACTGACGTCGCTCATGTTTAAGAAGAAACTTTAGTCGGACTATGCTCTATCGAACTTGGAACCTCACGATCAAAGAATTCACCCAGCTTTTCCGGGACCGGCTGCTGGCGCCTCTGATCTTGCTGGGGCCTTTGGCGGAGTTGCTGATGATCGCCTGGTCTTCGTCGCAGGGCATCGATCATTTGCCAACGGCCGTCCTTGATTTAGATAACAGCAACGCCAGCCGCGGCTTGATCGTGGCCATGGAAAATGCGGAGACCTTTGATCCTTACTTTGTCGAGAATCTGGATCAGGTGACGGAAGATATTGAACATGGCCGGGCGCTGGCGGCGTGGGTCATCCCGCGTGGCTTCGAGACCCAGTTACTGGCGGCGGATGAGGGATCTTCGCCCGTGCAGCTGATAGTAGACGGGTCGGATGTGATGTCCGCGCAAACGGCCGTCACAACCGCAGGAGGATTGACGGCCAGCTATGGGCAAGAGGTCGTTTTCCAACCAGTTATGGCCGGCGCTGCACAAGCTCCTCTGGACATGAGTTTGCGCGTCTGGTTCAACGAGGAGATGAAAGAATCGAACTACATGATTCCCTCCGAATTGGGCTTTATCGCCGCCGCCATCGCGGCCATGTTGGCCAGCATGGTCATCGCCAAAGAACGCGAATTGGGCACGCTGGAGCAACTGATGGTGACGCCCCTGCGCTCATCGGAATTGGTAATTGGCAAATCGATCATGGCCGTATCGTTGGGTTATGTTCTGTTCTTGCTGATGTTGGCCATGGTCGTCTTTGTTTTTGATGTGCCCATGCGCGGATCTTTGTCGCTGCTCATGGTCTTGTCTTTTCTCTATATGTTGGTGGAGCTAGGTTGGGGCTTGATGATTTCAGCCTTTGCCAAGACACAAATGCAGGCCCTGCTGATCGCCTTCGCCGTGGTCATGGTCATGATTATCTTCTCCGGTTATGCCTTCCCCGTGGAGACGATGCCGCCATTTATGCAGGTGATCTCCAATATCTTCCCCTTGAAACATTGGCTGACGATATTTCGCGGGATTTTGCTGAAGGGGGCGGGTGTGCAGGATTTCTGGCCCGAGTTGCTGGCGATTTTTATCCTGGGCATCATTATTTATACCATCACCATTTTCCTGCTGCGTCGCAATAAACTGGAATAGAGATGGATAGTGAAGGAAACAATGCAGCTACCTATGCGGTCGAGGCGCTTGAACTCAGCAAGCAATTTGATGGATTTACGGCCGTCGACCAGGTGAGCTTCAATGTGCGTCGCGGTGAGATATTCGGCTTCCTCGGCCCGAATGGCGCTGGAAAAACAACCACAATGCGCATGTTGATGGGGCTTTTGCCGCCTACGTCGGGCTCGGCACTGATCCTGGGCTATGACGTGGCAAGCGAGACAGCGGAAATCCACCAACGCATTGGCTATATGTCGCAGCGCTTCAGCCTCTATAACGATTTGACCGTAGACGAAAATCTGAAGTTCTTTGGCGGCACTTATGGGGTTCGTGGCCAACGCCTGCAAGAACGCAGAGACGCCATCCTGGATATGGCCGGGCTGCAAGGCCGGCAACGAGAATACACCAAGAATCTCTCCGGAGGGTGGCGTCAGCGATTGGCTTTAGGGTGTGCGATATTGCACGAGCCGGATCTGCTGTTCTTGGATGAGCCGACGGCTGGTGTGGACCCTATCTCCCGGCGTGAGTTTTGGGATCTGCTGTATTGGCTTTCCAACTCTGGGAAGACCATATTCGTCACGACCCATTACATGGACGAAGCAGAACATTGCCACCGACTGGCATTTATCCAGCGCGGCCAATTGGTCGCGCTGGGATCGCCAGAAGAGATCAAGAGCGAAAAGATGTTAGGCCAGGTATTGGAGATAGACTGTTCCGCTCCTGACAGAGCGATGGGTGTTTTGCGATCGGCTGAATTGTTTGACGAGGTGTCTCTGTATGGCGCGCTGATTCACGTTGTGGCCGCAGAGGTAGAAACATTAAAATTCCAGATTCAAGAACTGTTGGAAGCGGAAGGTATCGTCGTGCGCGGCCAAGAAGTTATCACGCCTTCATTAGAGGATGTATTTATCGCAAGTGTTCGCAGCTAAGAAGCCGGGTTCCTAAAAGCGGTTTCTGAGAGAGAAAAGAGATGAATGAAGAGAGAAAACGTCTTGTAATCATGGTCGCCGTCGTCGTTGGTCTGATCGTAGGCGCTTTTGCCATTGGTTGGTTTTATTACCAGCTTAATCCGGACGAATGGAGTGCATTTACGGCCGAAATGAGCGGGGAAGGTGAGGATAGTCCTGCTCCGCGCGTTGTACGCCGGCCGGCGCTGAGTGCCGGCGGCCTAAAGGCATCCGGCAATATTGAGGCTGATGAGGTCACCATTGCCGCGCAAGTTGGCGGGCGCATCACCGAGATCGCCGCAGATGAGGGCGACGTCGTCAGCGCTGGAGATGCGCTTCTAAGCCTGGATCAGAGCAGCTTACTGGCCCAGCGCGAAGCGATCCAGGCATCTATTGCCCAGGCTAAGGCAGTGCTGGATGGGGCGCAGGCGGCGTTGGATCGGGCTGAAAAAGGGGCAACTAAGGAAGAAATCGCCGCCGCTGAAGCCGCGGTCCTGGCCGCGCAAGGCTCCGTGGCTGCTGCCGAAGCAGCCCGCGATCAAGCGGTTATAAGCGCTGGCAGCGCGCGTACTGTCCAGGAGGTAGAAAGCTCCGTGGCCATGGCTGAAGCCAATGTGGCCCAAGCGCAGGGGGCGGTAGATGTAGCCAAAGCGAATTTGGCAGGCGCGTCTGCTGAAATGGCCCGCTTGCAAGCGGGAGCACGCCCGGAAGAGATCGCCATGTACCAATTTCTGGTCAATCAGGCCCAGTCGGAATTCCTCATAACCGAGCAGATTCACTTTGAAAACTTTATTGACAAAGAAATAGGCGGAGGCGGAGAAGAGAGGGCGCGCTACACGCGCGAAAGCGCCCGAAATGCGCGCGATGCGGCTCAATCACAATTGGACCTGGCCAAAGCAGGTGCCTCATCCGAAGAGATATCAGCCGCCTTGGCCGCCGTGAGCGCGGCGCAAGGACAGGTCGCTATCGCCGAAGCGGGTGTGGAGATGGCTGAGGCGGAGCTGGCCCGAGCCAGAGGTAATCCGGAAACATCGCAAGATAATGTGGCTGTGGCCGAGGCGGGGATCACGGCGGCCGAGGCACAGGTTAAAATCGCCGAGGGACAACTGGCACAGGCTGAAGCGGAGTTGGCTCGACTGCGCGCCGGGACGACGCCCGAATCAATAGCCGCCCTCGAAGCACAGCGCGCGCAAGCGCAAGCAGCGCTGGCTGCGGCCGTGGCCAATTTGAAGGCGCTGGACATTGAAATAGAGCGCACAGATCTGGTCGCACCCGCCGGGGGCGTCGTATTGCAGAGCCTGGTACATGAAGGGGAATTGGCTGCTCCGGGCGCGCCGCTATTTACCTTGGCCGATTTGGATGAGGTGACCTTGACCGTCTATGTACCTGAAGCGGAACTGGGCAAAGTGGCGCTGGACCAGGAGGCTGATGTTGCGGTGGACGCTTACGATCAGCTGTTCCCTGGTGTAGTTTCTTATATCGCTTCCCAGGCAGAATTCACGCCCAAGAATGTTCAGACGCAGGAGGAGCGTGTGCATATGGTCTTTGCGGTTAAAATCCGTATGGAGAATCCTGATCACTTGCTTAAGCCGGGTATGCCCGCCGACGCGATGTTTCGCTAACCTGACCGGTTTTCCTCTCTATTAGTACAAAGAAGGCATTATCTTTATGGCAGACCTCAACCTAAGATCATTGATTGAACGTTTTGCTGCATCATCTTGTAGCTGGCTGAGCACAGTGCGTCCTGACGGCCGTGTGCATTCGGCCCCCATCTGGCACGTCTGGACAAACGGCCGCGCCTACGTGGTGACGACAGCGAAGGCCGTTAAAGTACCTAACATCCGCAACAATCCAAATGTCGTCTTAACCCATCCCGATCCCCATAAAGCGATTATCATCGACGGCGAGGCCTCTCTCGTTCAGGACAAGACGGATTTGCTAAGACCGTTGTTTAAAGCCAAGTACGATTGGGATATCGCCGAAGATGATGATTACGACACTATCATCGAAATAAAACCGGTAAAGCTGTTGGCTTGGGGAGAAGAGGGAGCGGGGTATCGCCAGCGCTGGTTTGGCGAGCGGATAACAGGGATTAGGCTATTCGCGGAGTAAAACGCGACGCATGCGCGTTGGCCCGACGCGTGCTGGGCCAAATATATAACGGCCTCCTGATGTCGCTCCAATGCGGGCCAGATGGCGAAAATCAGGGTCTGCAAGGCGGCGAGTATTTCCAAAACTATTTGCTTTTTTCGCGTAGTCAATAGTATGGAGTGGTTTGTTGCGGAAACCAATATACTCTTCGGAACAAGCGTATTGAATGGCGCAAATGAACAGCTCGTTTGCCTGGTAGATATGATCGGGATTGGCCCAGTAAGGGAAAGGCTCGGTATGCGAGCCGATGCGCCACTTGTCGCCCAGCATGCCGCTTTCGATGCCCACGGTCCCTTCGCCGCCAAGGATCAATTTTTTATAGGTTGCAGCTGCCGCACAAAAGATCTTCGGTTAACCCAGGTGAACAAGATCAAGGCCAGCAGTGAAGCCATTCCAGCCCATTGAAAAGCCACAACCGCGCCATAGGCATCATAGAGAAATCCCCCGCTAAAAGCCCCGATTGCCGACCCCAGACCCATGACCGTACCCGCGAAAACGCCTTGGGCCGTAGCGCCGAGGCCAGGTGGGGCAATATTGTTGGCATAGGCGACGCCTGAGGTCCACAGTAAGGCAAAGGTGGGCCCGTGCAATAAACTGATAAACAGGACTTGCCAGGGCGCGGTCATATTGGCGTAAGCCAGCGCGCGAAGCACGATGAATATCATTGATACAGCCAACAGGAACTGCGCGCTCCAGCGCGCCAACAGTCTACGCGAGTACAAAAAAACCAGTATCTCGCTCACTGTGGCAGCGGTTAACGACAGACCCATGATCGTGCGGCTGGCTCCCATATCTGCCAGATAGAGAAATAGAAAATTCAAGAAGATACCCAGGCTCATGCCCTCGATCAAGGCCACAGCTAAAAACAAAATCCAATGGCGGTTGGCGAGCAATGAACGTAACTCTTGCCAGAATTTTCCTCCTGCCGATTTCACAACCATAGGTAAGCGAGTGCCAATGGCCAGCAGAACAAGCCACAAGGTCAGGAATCCGATAAAGGACCATTGCAAGCCTGAACGCTGGATGATCAGCCCGATGATAGCGGCCGCAATTCCCCAGCCATAAGCTCCCCAAACCCGCTGACGGCCGTATTCTCCGCCTCGTTCACCTAGCATGGCCATCACGGCATTATCGACCAAAGGGATAATCGGCGCGAAGAAGAATGCGTACACGGCCACAATAGGGATAAGCAGTAGAAAAGTAGACACCTGGCTCATCAGCAAAACACAAAACCAAGTGCCAAGGATCGCGGTTAAGAAAGCTAGGCGATGTTTGCCGCTGGCATCAGACAACATGCTCCAGATCGAGGCGCTAAACATGGTGATCAGGGGCACAATGCCCGTCAGAAATCCGATTTCACGGCCGGAAAGACCCAGTCCCTGGTAATAAAGCGTCAGGAAAGGAATCAGGCAAGCCATGGCGGCGAAAAACATGAAGTAAAAGGCTCTGGCGTATATCATGAATCAGCTTCCAGGGCATTGGCCACTAGCGACGCCTGGGGTTCAGTGGCTGATGAATTCCGGCAGGTAGTCACGGTGCGCCTTCCATTAGACCTGGTTGAGTTACGGCAAGTGCGCCTGCTGTACAGGCATAGACTCCTGCTTTGGATGGGGGCCACCCGACCTCCAAGCCATAGATGAAGCCGGCGTTGAAGCAGTCACCGGCGCCGGTTGGATCGATTTCAGATACGGCAAAACCGGGGATATCAAAACGGCCGTCCTGCGTAAACACCGAAGCGCCCGCCACACCTCGCTTGAAGACCACAATCTGCCCATGGCTTCTCAAGAAGATATTCGCCGCTTCGTCGTCGTCGTTCAACCCTGTAAGTACAAGAGCTTCCTCGGCCGTCTCAAGATATGGTGCCAGGACATCTCTTGCCTGATCGACCGGCATGTGTTCTGGTCGCAGATTTGGATCCGCACTGAGATTGCCGCCAGCTTTCTTCGTCAATTCAAAGGCCTTCACCCATTGGTCGAGAACTTCCTCGCGCGCTGCCGTCCACTGCGCCGGACTGGGTTCGTTGCCGCGTGGATAGCCATAGTATAGATCCTCTACGCCAATACCGGTCATCTCGGCCAGGTAATTTGGAAAGAGAATCCCCAACTCCTCCGCATTTTGGGGAAAGACGTCGAAGCCCGGTTTTTTCTGGCGCGTATAGTGCGTGAAATCGAGAATGAAGTCAACCATTTCGGCCGAAGCTGCCTAACGGCCGTCGCGCTCCTCGTAATATTGGTAGGCATCAACGCGGTCGAGGTAAACGCCGTCAAAGCCGAGTTCAATGATGCGATCCAAGTAGCTTTCAGGTGTTCAGTCCCTCTGCCATCTAATGATTCTCCAGGTCTAATTGCACAACGGCCGTCAAATTGGCTGGCCGGTCTGGGTTGAGGCCCTTGGCCTTGGCGCGGTAAAAGGCCATCAATTGCAGAATCGGCAGGTAGAGCACATTGCGCACGGCCGCTGGTAACCCACTGTGGAAACAAACATCACCCTTTTCCTCAGCAAGTGCAAAGGTGTGGCCGCCCAAGTCAGCCATCTCAGTAAGAACGGCCGACTCCAATTCCCACTTCTCATCAGAGAGCAAACCGATCACCGCTGCCGAATCCGTCACCATGGACATTGGGCCATGCCGGAACTCAAAGAAATGGAAGGGTTCGCTGTGCGTAAGCGTCATCTCCTTCATCTTCAGGTTTACTTCGCTGGCCAGCCCGTAGCGAGGACCACTGCCCAAAAAATAGAAGCGATCCAGTCCCAGGTTTTCGCCCAAGGTGCGGGCCGCTGGCGCGTAGCTCTCCATTAACTTGTTTCCTATCGCCGGCAGATTGGGCATAGCGGCCAACAAATCTTCTCGACCGGCCAGCGTCAACACCAGCGCCGTAACGGCAATGTACATAGACGAGAAGGAACGGGTCTGCGCCACGCTTTCCTCTTGCCCCTCGGGGATGGCGATGACATAATTTCCCGCTCGGGCCAGCGGCGTGTCGCCATAGTTCGTGATCACGATTACTTCACCCCGGCCCGCAGCCCGGAAACCCTGCGCCGCGACAACTGTCTCCGTGGTGGTGCCGGAGCGGCTGATGGCCACCAGCAGCGTACGACCCGGCGCAGCAGGGCCATAAGTGGCCGTTGGGTAGAGAAATAGTTCGCCGGCCGGTACGCCCTTGGCCGGGATCTGTATGAATTCTTGCCAAAGAGCAGCCGCTGCCAGAGATAGGTAATAGGTGGAACCGCAGCCGGTGAAGACGACGTTCTTGTACTGCCCACTTCGCCATAATTCGGCGATGGCTTGCGTTTGGTTGGCAACGGCCGTCAAGGCTCCCTGCCACGCTTCCGTCTGTGACATTATCTCATGGTACGTTGCGCCTTTTTCTGAAACGGGATTCTTGCTCATTGTCACCTTGTCCTCAGATAGTTATTTTAATCAAGATTCAACACGCGCCGGGCGTTTAAGCGATACACTTTCTGCAAGACTTCATCCGGCAAAAAAAGACCGTAGATTTGCCAGCGCCCCTGGTCGGGGATGGAGCCTGGTCCATAGTTGAAATATTCATCATCCGTTTCCAAGAAACGGTAATAGGTGCGGTAACTGGGCAGCGATGGCCCGGCATCAATGCCGAACAGGATGCGATCCGCATAGTTGAGGAAAAAGCGTCGCGCCGTATAAGGTTGGCGGCCCAATTCGCCGATGCGGGCGCTGATGTCCACATAGAAATTGGAGCATTTGTCTAGCAGCCGCGCCACCCAAGCCAGATTTTCCGCATAACAGCCCACATGGGCCCCTATAAAAGTTGTGGCGCGATGGCGCGTCACCAAGTTCTCAAATTGGGACATAATGTCCGCAAATGCGGGGAAGGGCGGGCTGGGAAAATGCCAGTCGGGATGGGCATGCAGCTCTTCCCAACGCTCATTGGTGGCGTCAAGCGGTAGAAAAAAGGCCACCGGATCGGCCACGTGCGCCAAGACCGGGACAGTGAGTTCCCCCGCGGTCGCCCAAAGCGCGTCCAACCTTTGGTCGTCGATGGCCACCAATTTGCCATGCTGGTCACGCACAGATAGGCCAAAAGGTTTCCAGATTTTTAGACCCTGCGCCCCACGGTTAACCTGGGCGCGCAAGCGATCAGCTGCCCATTCGCCAAAGCGATTCCCATGATCAGGCCATGCGCTCCAATCGACGCCGCCAAATAACACAAAGCGTTCGGGCGCTCCTTGTTTGAAATGGTCCAGATGTTGTTGGAGAATATCTTCCCCCCAGCCGCCATCTAAATCGACATATACTTCCACGCGTGCTTCATCCAGTAGTTCAAGCAGTGGGGATAAAGGCTGCTTGTCCCAGCCACCTCCAAACGGCGCGCCCAGGTGATTGTGTGCGTCAATCACCGCAAAACTCGGCTGGGTGACGGTTGTTTGCGGCAAAACCAGTTGCGATCGCGGCTGAAATTCGTGTAGCGACAATGACAGGGCCATATAATCCACCACTTTAGACGGTTCTGATAGCTATTTTCAGGCCAGAAGCAGTTCAACCCCTTCCCGTTTTAGCTCGGCCACAATCTCGGGTGATGCTTCGGAATCGGTGACGACCGTATGTACGGCCGTTACCGGGGCCAGGAATACGCTGTTTACACGGCCGAATTTACTGTGGTCGGCCACGATGACGCAGTGGGGAGCGATGCCTAGAATCGTGCGGTCGGTGATAGCTTCGGGCAGGTAATCACCAGTCAGTCCATGGCGCACGTCAATGGCCGTGATACCTATAAAGACGTGATCGGCGCGAAACTCGCGGATCGCCTGCTCGGCAACATGGCCGACCATTGAAAGTTCGCTTTGCCGTAACATGCCGCCAATGATGATCAGCTCTATTTCACTGTTCGCCAACTGATTTACAATCGGCAGGGAATTGGTGATAACGGTCAGATTGGGGATGTTGAGGAGGTGGGGGGTCATCTCGCGCACCGTGCTGCCGCTGCCCAGGAATATCGTCTCTCCCTCACGCACCAGACTGGCGGCCAGTTTGCCGATCCGTTCCTTTTCAGCCGCGTTTTTGCGCAATCGTTGCTTGATCGGCGGTTCGCTGCCCGCCGGTTCCACCTTGATTGCACCGCCGTGCGTGCGTTGCACCCATCCCCGATTGGCCATCTGTTCCAGGTCGCGCCTGATCGTGGCCTCGCTGACATCCAATAACCGGTTCAGCTCGGTCACCGTAATGTGGCCCCGTTCATCCACCAGACGGCGTATTTCTGATTGTCGTGTTTTCTTGAGCATTCGCCCTCTCCTCTGGGCCTTGTCTGCCTGATAATGAGCGAATATAAGCATAATAGCATAACGTTGCGCAAAAATCAACACAAACGCGCACAAATACGCAATATCAATCATCGATTGCTAGGCAACGGGGACCGGGCAGTGCCAGGCGCGAGGCAAGTGCCTACCGGAATTTTAGGCTGTTCGCCCTGTGTCTGGCACGAATTCGAATTGAGTATTGAGGATAGATCCCTTATACTGATATTCATTGATTTTTGTGGCTGCTAGTGCGCGCTTGGCGCGGCAAAGAATGGCTTCTGGTGAGGAGTAATGGCTTCAGCCATCTCATCGCTAAAGCGAATACTCCAAGCCAATTGCGGTGCACGACCATGAACGATAACTGGTGAGGAGTAATGGCTTCAGTCATCTCATCGCTAAAGCGAATACTCCAAGCCAATTTCGGAGGTAAAGATGGAATACTTGATTATCGCTTATGATGGAAAAGACGCGCAGGCGAAGCGTCGACGATTAGCGGCCCGAGAGGCACACCTGGCCAAAGCGAAAGCGCTGAAAGCTTCTGGCAACTTTGTGTGCGGCGGAGCGCTGCTGGATGAAAATGGAGATATGATCGGCTCAACTTTGTATATGGATTTTGCATCACGAGAAGATTTGGATAACTGGATACAGAGTGATCCTTATACGACCGGAGGTGTCTGGGTCACGGTCGAGGTCAAGCCGATCCGCTTGGCATTCCGAGAATGAATTGGTGACAATGGAAACTGTTTACTGCTTTTCATTGGGAACTCGAATCCTAATATACGTCCAGGTGCCGGGCACCTCTGCACCAGTTTCTTGGGACCAATTACATCTGAAGTGCCTGCCTCCTGCTTATGTGGCCGGCAAGTCCGAAGCGAGCTTCTCCCAACCATCACCCAAATTCAAATCGCGCTGCGGGAACGGGATTTCAATATCATGTTCTGCAAAAACTTTCCAGAGCAGGTAATAGAGATCGCTCCTGATGAGAAGGGTCATTTCCGGCTGGATAACACTGACTAAAAGATTAAAATCCAGGCTGGACTCTCCATAGCCGAGAAAAAGCAGTAGAGGTGGTGGATCGTCAAGGACCAAGGGATGTTGCAAACTTGTTTCGACAGCCAATCGCCTGACTAATTCCGGCTCACTCTTGTAACTGACGCCTAAAGGCACAATGACCTGGACCAGTCGATCCGTTTTTGTTAGGTTTTTCACCTGATGTGTGGTGAAATTGGCGTTAGGTATAATCACTTCCTCGTTGGTGCGCGTGCGGACGGTGGTTGCTCGCAGACTGATCTTCTCTACCTGGCTAATACGGCCGTCAAGCTCAACCACATCTCCTGGACGCAACGATTGCTCAAACAGTAACACCAATCCACTGACAAAATTGGATACAATATCTTGCAGACCGATGCCGATACCAACGGATAAACCGCCGGCGATTATGGCCAGGGACGTAAAATCTAGACCGAGCATACCTAAAGAAATAAGGATGCCCAGGACCAATAGTGCATAACGAGTTAACGTCGCCACAGATTCGATGACCCCAGGTTCCGCCTGAAGATACGTGGGCAACGAGCGCACCATTAACTGTTTGAGGATCCAGGCTGCCACAACAAACAGGTACAAGACGATCACAGCGTTGACTAGATTGCCCAAAGAAAATGAGATCGAACCCAGGTTGATGATGGTCTCTACAAGAGTGACGGAGCCAGGTAACGTGGCGAAGATTTGTAAGATCACAAAAAAAAGGAAGAGGGGTGTCACCAGGCGATTTTGGTAGGGGCGGATAGCATCACCATAACGGGCATAAAGCAGTGAAAGTAGAGCACGATAGATGAGCCAGAACCAAATCAATCTGGTCAGATCTTGCAACAGGCCACGAGGATAGCCTTGTCGCGCAAACAGCCATAAAGTGATATTCAGAAACACAAGGGCCAAGATAGGCGTCAGCAGATGGTACAGCGCCGAAAACCAACGTTGCCTGCGCGATTTGCTTTCCGTCTCTGCAACCTCTCTCAATGCCATTTGTTGCTGCCGCCAGCGACGAAGAGCTTCCGGCAATATCCAGGCGACAAGCAAGATGAACAGAAAAGCCAAAATCTGCTGCTGTACGACAGGTCGCGAAATCACAGCCAGAAGAACATCCACTTGAGATCGTAAATTATCGACGAGTGTTTCCGTTTGATTTACGCTTCCGTTATCCATCATCCGCTCCTTAATAGTCTATAGTGCACATTGCCGATACCGTATTGTGTTGTTCACCTATTCGGTCGAAGCGTTGCACCCATACGGCAGACTCATTTCCCTGGCTGTGTACCCAAGAATAGCAGCAACTTCCTGGCCAAAATCACAAACTGCCTCTTCAGGAGTCAATAGTCCAGAGAGAGTGCTGACATAGGCACGATCTCCGGCAGCAATAAATGGATCGGAAGGTATTTCGTTGGGGATGACGACGGCCGTATTCGCCTGCTGGGAAAACCCATTCACGAGAGGGTAAATACGCTGGTCTACCTGTACGGCCGGATTGGCCGGCACCCGGCCTAAATCACGCATAAAGCGGATACTCTGTTGCTGGTTGACTAGAAAAGCGGCCAGGTGGCTGGCGATACGCGTCTGTTCAGGGGAAGCGAAAGCATAGAGCAAGAGGGTTTCAGCGGGTAACAAAGGACCTCCTGCCCCTTGTGGCCCGCCTGGAAGAGAAACAATTCCAAATTCGAAGGGATTTTCTTGATCCATCAGCTTTGATATGAGTGCCTGTTTATCCGGTCCGGCGACATAATAGGCGATCTGTTCAGTGGCAAAGAGCTCCAACAAGGATTTATCATCTACATTCAAAATGACTCCTGGTGCGCTCTGTACTTCGTCGAGCCAGCTTAACCATTCCGTAAACCCGCTCTCAGCCAGGGTAAAACGATTCTGCTCGTCAAATAAACCTTCTCCAAACGCTTGAATTCCCCAATATGCCTCCTCGAAGCGCGGCACGAAAGCGACCTGATTCCCGGCAGATCCCTCTTGTAGCAACTCATCAAAAGAAACAGGCGGTTCTGACACCAATCGCTTGTTGTAGTAAAGCGCACGGGGCGCTAATGAGAGGGGAATCCCGAAAAATTGATCCTGATATTGGGTGAGCGAACGATTTCTCAGATTGATTAGCGACGGCGGGATTTCATCCGGAGATAAGGGTCGAATCAAACCGCTTTCTGCCAATTCTCCAATCCAACTATCCTTGCCGATGAGTAATCCTGGACCCAGGCCATCTTCCCCCGCTTTATGAAATTCATTCAGAATTTGGTCTTGCGGTATGGCAACTGAAATAATCCGTACATCGGGATTAATCTCCTGGAATTGAGACAAAGCTTCTCCTAACACAAAAGCTTCTTCCGCTGACCAACTATGCCACAACGTGACACGGCCGTTCAATTCGTCATCCGCCGCGCTCGACCGGCAGCTAACGGTTGCCAACAGCAGTAATAGTAATCCGATAACTCTCAATAGCCGTCCTATCATTAACGTAGCACCTTACAACCCCACCGCTCTGTCTTATCGCTTTGTGGTGTGCTCCAAATGCCTCAGACTTTTAGGCAGGCACCAGGATATTCACCGCCTGCGGTATCACCGAGGCCACCAGCGGAGTCGGATCCCAGATTTCCCCATCTCCCGTCACCGCCATTGGCGGATCAGCCTCCACCGTAACCTCGCGTACCTGCCAGTGGGGCAGGGGTTTGCCGGCCCACTCCACGTCGGCAATACTGGTCACCACGGACAGCAGCGAATCAAGATCCCGCTGCCGCACCACAATCACGTCGAGTAAACCGTCCCCAACGTCGATCTTCTGCACCAGGTTCAAATTTGGCGCGCCCAGACTGGCCGAGTTGGCGATCATCACCCACAATCCTTCGATTTCTTCCACCTGGCCATCTAGCGTCAACTTATAGTGCGCTAGGGGTGGATCCTTTAGCGCCTTTATTCCGGCCAGAGTGTATGCAAATCCACCCAATCGATCCTTCATCTCGCGATCGGCCGTCTTGTTGATCACTGCCTCATAACCAATACCGACACGCAAGATAAACAACTGATCGTTGAGCCTGCCCATGTCAACTGGACGGATGCGCGCTGGAGCGCCGCCGATCAAAGCTGCGGCGTCGACCAAGGCTTTGGGCACGCCCAGTTCTACCGACATCACATTATTCGTGCCCCCGGGCAAGATAGCCAGGGGGACGTCACTGCCGATGAGCCC
>JAACFF010000411.1 GCA_009937635.1 Chloroflexota bacterium | reverse complement strand
CGCCCTCAAGCGCCCCCCTGAAAAGAACAGCCCCAAGCGCTAAGACTTCATTGAATTTTCTTAAGATTGGAAACAGCACAACCGGAATCATAGCCACCGCAAAGCCCATAACTAACACAAGGATCGATCCTATGATGATTTGGGTTTCATTTGCAGCTATATTAATAAGATAATCCGGATCGCCTAAAATCGGTTCTGTAAGAACACCGCTTAGAATCCCGGCAACTGTCCCAACTATAAATAACACACCCACAGTTACGGCACTCTTTCTGTGTATTTTTGTTTTTTCGTTGGTCGTCATCGAATTGGCTCCTTCTTGATTAATCCGGGATTGTGAAATCTTGCACTTACAGTATAGCAGCCAAGTGGGATTAGTATCAATCCCGAAAGTATTGTTTTTGCGGATTAATGTCAATTTTTTTGATTATTGGGCATGCTCGGGGATAGCTATAAACGGAGCATTTTTATTATGGATAGTATCCAGATAATCCATTTGATTTTTTATTTACACAATCTAGAGAAGGGCCTTTCCTTTATCCATATTCTCCAATCCGAAATTTGGGGAATTAATGGAGGATGTGTCTTTTTTCATAGATCTTGAAAGTATATAAGTACTTTTTCAACAGTCTGGCTTATTGTAGGATTGCTTACAAGTGGCATACGTGGAGGATCGCGGAGCGATTTAGAACCGGCTGCTGCTTCCGCCAGCGAGCAACGAATCAGCGAGTTGAGAAGGGGCAGTTTTCAAACCTGTCCCTACTGTTTGCTGGCGGCTTGCAGGGCCAGATAAGACGGCCGTTCCAACCCATCAGGTCTTAGCAAACTATATCCCGATTCGCTAAACTCATCCCCTAACAACGGTCCAAAATTCAAATTCCAGAGCACCATCGGCCCCACATGCTCCCATCCCAGGGCCAACTCGTAGGCGCGCAGAATGTACTCAGCCTGCTGCCATTCGCCGATATAGGCCATAAACTCCGCGCCTGCGGGGGGGGACGCTGGTTCCCTATCATCGTTCGTGATCCCTTCAAAAGTTCCCCAGCCGAATTCCGTCACCCACAGCATTTTATTTATGCCAAACTCGTCCAGTAAAGCGACATAATCGGCCAGTGTTTCGGCGAAGAAGAAACTGGGGTGGTTGTTGTGGCTGGGTACGGCCGAATCGGGCGATGTCACATTGCTGTCCGGCGGGTTGGCCCAACCGTAGGGATGGGCGCCAACGGCATCCACGATGTTGCCCACGCCCGCCTCCAGCATACCGCGCAAGAAAACGCGATCGTCGACGGCCGTCACCCCATCGTTGATGCCCGTCGTGGCTGGCGCGCCGCTGATCAACAGCGCCTCAGGATCGGCCGATCGCACTCCTGCCGCCCCCGCCTCTATCAAGCGCACAAAATCGGCCGCGCTGAGCGGCGAACCATTCCACTCGCGCTGCAAATTGGGCTCATTCCATAGCTCATAAGCCGCTACCCGTCCGCGGTAGCGGCCGGCCAAAAAGGCCATAAATTGCTGGTACAGGTCATAGTCTATAGGTGGCCCATCCAACTCCGTCGTAAGCCGGCTCCATTCAGGCGCTTTAGAGACGCCGAGCAAAACGTCGATGTCATTGGCTCTCGCCGCCTGCACCAGGTCATCCAATTCCGCGAACCGGTCTTCCGTGTACTGCTCAGGTGCGGACTGGTACAGCTTCCATGACACCTGCACCTTCACCCAGCCCACCCCCAGCTCGCGCAGATGCGCCATAATCTCGCCCATATCCTCGCGGTGAATGTGCACCTGAACACCCATATCCTCGCGCCGCAAAGCCGGCCCTTCATACAAAGGAAAAGCCGGCGTAGGCGTAGGCGTCAACGAGGGAACCGGTGTAGGAGATGGAAGCCGGTAAGGCGTTACCGTTGCCGTTTCAGCCGCGATCAATTCGCCAGCAACCGTCGCCAGCACGGCCGTCCCCGTTGCCTGCTCTCTGCTATCTTTTGACTGTTGATTGTTCTCCGTTGACTGTTCACTGTTCACTGTTGGCTGTTGACGGTTGGCTATTGGCTGTTCGCTGTTATCCGACCTACACCCAACCAGTACCAAAACCGCCAACGATCCTATAACCAGCCACAGTATCAACCGAGAAGTCGATAACAATTGGCGCTCAAACATATTCAATCTACGTAATCTGCGCACAAGGTCCTTTTGTAGGAATCTTTGATTAGAAAATTGAAAGAATCAAAACTGCCGCCTGTTTAAAATGCCACATCAATTTGAACTAAGCGACGATCCTTCCTGTGCCCACTGCATCGTATACAGATTATAGTATCGTCCTTCCTGGGCTAGCAGCTCTTCATGCGTGCCCTGTTCCAGGATACGGCCGTCGTCCAAAACCACAATCTGGTCCGCATTGACGATGGTGCTCAGGCGGTGGGCGATGACAAAACTGGTGCGCCCGGCCATCAGCGTATCCATCGCTTCCTGGATAATTTTCTCCGTAGCCGTATCCACGCTGCTCGTGGCCTCGTCGAGAATGAGGATGCCGGGATCGGCCAGCAGCGCCCGCGCGAAAGAGACGATCTGGCGCTGGCCCACGCTCAAGTTGACACCATTCTCGCCCACGTCCGTTTCGTAGCCTTCGGACATATTGCCTATGAATTCGTGCGCGCCCACCGCCTTGGCCGCGTCAATCACAGCCTCATCAGTGGCATCGAGACGGCCGTAACGGATATTTTCCATGACGCTGCCTTTGAACAAGAAGGTGTCCTGCAAGACGATTCCCAACTGCTGGCGCAGGCTTTCCTGTGTCACCTGGCGGATATCCAGGCCGTCGATCAAGAGCGCGCCGTCCTTGATGTCGAAGAAGCGGGCCAGGAGGCGAATGATGGTGCTTTTCCCCGCGCCCGTCTCGCCAACCAAGGCGATGCGCTGCCCTGGTTCGGCGCGCAGATTGACATCTTTCAGCACCAGCGTCTCTTCATTGTAGCCAAAGCTTACATTGCGAAACTCCACCCGTCCGTCGATGCGCGGCAACGACCGGGCCTGGGGCGTGTCGGCGATAGCGGGCTGGATATCCAATAGGTTGAAGACGCGCTCGCTGGCGGCCATGGTGGCCTGGAAGACGTTATAACGCTGGGCCAGTTCGCGAATGGGCTCGAAAAAGCGGTCTACATAGAGTACGAAGGCCACCAGCGTGCCCGCAGTCAGTGCGTCACCCAGCACCAGCCAGCCGCCTAAGCCCACGACCAGGGCCGTGGCCAGCGAACCCATCAGATCGACGCCGGGGAAGAAAATCGCTGAGAGGCGCGAAGCATCGACGTTGGCGTTGAAATAAGAGTTGTTGAGGTTGTTGAAATATTGGTAGTTGCGTTCTTCGCGGGTGAAGCTTTTTGTGACGCGGATGCCGGTGATCGATTCATTCAAGTACCCGTTGATCAGGGAAAGGCGCTGGCGCGTGGCGCGGTAAGCGACGCGTACATGGTTACGCCAATAATTGGTCAAGATGGCCATCAGCGGCAGCACGGAAAAAGTGACCAGCGCCAATTGCCAGTTGAGCAAAAACATGGCGATGACGATGCCGGTCAGCGTGAACAAGGAGCGGAATAAGCCAGTGATCGACCATGTGATAAAATCCTGCACCACGCCGATGTCGCTGATCAAGCGGCTCATCAAGCGCCCCACGCTGTAGCTGTTGAAGAAGCTAAGCGACAGGGTGTGTAAGTGGCGGAAAAGGTGGCTGCGATAGTCGGCGACCACGGCCGTGCCCACGTGCGCCATAATGGCGATTCGCCAGCGGTTGGTTATCCAGGCGCCCAAGGCGGCCACCAAGAATAAGACGGACCAGGTGCGCAGCACAGTCAGCGAACCGGCGCGGATACCCTCGTCGATGGCCAGGCCGATGATCAGCGGCTGGGAAACGGCCAGCAGGGAACTGATGACCATCAGCACAATGGCCAGGATCAAGCGCCCGGTATAGGGTCGTAGATAGAATGAAAGGCGACGCACGAGGCGGCCGTCGTACGCCTTACCAAGCTTGCCATCTTCCTCGGGCAGCAGATCTTCAATCTGCTCTTCAATGCTCTCATCGCGCCGTAATAAACGCGAGTTACGTCTGGTACGGTTGGTGCTGGAACTATTGTTTGTCGACATAGTTTATACCCTCATCTCCTTTTGCAAGGCGACAAACTCTTCCTGATCTTTCAACTGCAAATCGTAGATCTGCCGATACAAACCCTTTTGGGCCAATAAATCATCATGCGGACCTCGTTCCACGATACGACCGTGATCCAGAACCAAAATAACATCCGCATTCTTCAGGGTTAGCAGCCTTTGGGCGATGATAAAGGTCGTGCGCCCTTCCATGAGCACCTCCAGCGCTTCCTGGATCAGATGTTCCGTTTCCGTGTCCACGCTGCTTGTGGAATCATCGAGGATCAAAATGCGTGGATCGGTCAGCAGGGCCCGCGCAATGGCCACGCGCTGCTTCTGGCCACCGCTGAGGGTAACCCCTCTCTCGCCGATGCGCGTGTCGTAGCCCTCGGAAAGTTCCTGTATGAACTTATCGGCGTGGGCTGCTTTGGCCGCGGCCACAATCTCTTCGTCGCTGGCATGAGGACGGCCGTAGGCGATATTCTCGGCCATGGATTGGCTGAAGAGGAAAGGGTCTTGCTGCACGATGCCGATATGGGAGCGCAGGCTTTTTAGCTGCCAATCACGTACGTCGACGCCATCGACCAATACACGGCCGTCGCGCACGTCATAGAAGCGCAGGATGAGATTGGTGACTGTTGATTTGCCCGAACCGGTAGGTCCGATGAGGGCGATCTTTTGCCCTGGGTGGGCATAAAATGAGACGTCCTGCAAAATCTGCACGCCGGCGTGGTAGGCGAAGCTGACGCCCTCGAAGCGCACATCCCCCTCGATCTGCTGCGCTTGATTTCCGTTTTCTTTCTCTACAATTTCGCTGGGCGTATCCATGATGTCGAATACGCGGGAGGCGCTGGCCCCGGCCGTGGCGGCCAGGTTAACGAGAAAGCCCAGGCGCTGCACCGGGCCATTAAGCATCAGCACATAGGAGATCAGGGCGAACAGCGTACCGGCGGTGATTGCCCCGACCATGGCCAAAGGGCCGCCAAACCAAAGCAACAGAAAGATGCTCAACGCTACAAGGAAGGAGAAAAAGGGCCAGTTGTTGGCCCAGGCGCGGATCACACGAAAGCGCTGTTCAAACCAGG
>JAACFF010000082.1 GCA_009937635.1 Chloroflexota bacterium | reverse complement strand
GCCAGGATGGCCATCATTTGCTCATTGCCGCCTGCAGGTGGGCGCCAATCCACCTGAATCGCGCTGGCGCCCTGGCTTTTCAGACTGTCGTAGAATGATTCCACGCCGACGTTAATCGCCACCAATTCGTCGCCAATATGATCAAAGGGGATTGGGGTCTGCAGGGCAATGTGTTGTTCCCGCAACATCTCACCGGCGTGGATCACAGCGTCTGTTGTATTGCGATAAACGATCGCACCCGCCCCTTCCATCTGCTCGATCTGGCCACTCACATCTTGCGGGTCCTCATCCGTGCCCAAGACAATGGCCACAAACTCGATGTCGCGCTCTTTCTTCGCCTCAGCGATGGCCGGAGCAAGTTCCGAGGCGGGATCGGGGTGAGCCCCTTCGCCGAGGACGACATCAAGCATGATCAGGCCAACCGCAGGATCCTCTGTTTCCTCGCGCAGTCGCCGCAAACGCAAATCATTGTCCATCATGGGGTGCAATCGCCCCTGGGTGAATGCATCTTCGCCCAAGTCCAGGATGGTGTGTGCCTGGCTAACCAAACTATCGGCCAGTTGCTGTTCCTGCCGGATGGGAATATTGCTATAAATCGGGGACAAGATTGTCTGCAGTCCAAGCAATGCTTCATAGGCCAGCGTGCCACCGGAGAATAATCCACGCAGATAGCTAGGCTCAACAGGATCTAGGTCCTGCTCCCTAACACTCTTGTGTACACGTTCCATCATCTCAATGTCAATTGCCAAGGAAGCCGCTTCGCTCAAGTTGGTGGCAAAATAAAGATTGCCCAACTTTTGTGCAGGCGGCGGATAGCCAATAAAACAGATCACTGTGGGCTTTTCTATCGCCCGGGCGACCTGCACGAGTTGAGTGACAACGGCCGCATCAGGTGGCTTGGAGATCAGGACGATTACCCTTGTTTGCGGGTCACGTCCGAGCAAATCCAGTCCTTGCTGAGCGCAAATGCCGCCGACATCCCGTTTCAAGTCGCGACCGCCCGTGCCTATTGCCTGCGAGATACCGCCGCCGAGATTGTGAATGGCCGCTGAAACAGCTTGCAGTCCGGTACCCGAGGCGGCCACGATACCGATATCCCCCTTACGCACGCGATTGGCAAACCCCAGGCCAACGCCATTAATAATGGCCGTACCGCAATCAGGTCCCATGAGCAGCAACCCATTGTCCCTGGCCTTCTGTTTCAGTCTAATCTCATCCTCGAGAGAGACGTTGTCGCTGTAGAGGAAAACGTGTTTGCCCAGGTCGAGCGCTTCCTCGGCCACACCCGCGGCGTACCGACCGGGCACGGAAATCAACACCCACTGCGCATCCGGCAAATTGCTCACTGCCCCCTTCAGGCTGCGCGGTCGGAAATCTTGCGCTGTCGTGGAACGGCGTCTTTTTAGTAACTCATCGACCTGGCCAATCGCCGACGCCGCGTCCGCTTCACTTTCCGCCTTTACCACGATCAATAAATCGTCCGCCTTGGCATCCATCCCGCTCAAGTCAAAACCAGTGGCCAGCAGCAAGTCGCGGTTGGCTGGCGTTGCCATCACCACCCCCGCATCAATCATCCCCGGTAACCCGGCCAAAGCCTTCTGCAACTGCATTAAAACGACCGAATCATAATAAGCCCCCGCCCTTATCTCGTGCTTTGTGTAAGCCATATCTCCATCCCTATCTCAATCCCAATCTTGTTCTCCATCGCCATCGCTCTACTCGCGCTCCTCCCGCATCCTCTTCACCACCTTCCGCGCCACCAAATTGGCAAACAAATTAACCAGACCCAAAACAACCGGCACCATCAGCAACCCTAACAGCATCTTGCGCTGTCCATGATCAGGTACATATTCGTCCAACAGTTCCTGAGCAATGCCCATCACGAACTCACTCTGGCTCGGTGCACTGGGCACAGGGGAAGCAACCGAATCAGGTGCTTCATCCACCGCCGGTTCCGGTTCTAATCGCGCTTGAATCTGCCTATCCAAATTCTGCAGGCATTGCTTCGTAATCGCGTTAGCGGAGCTGGTCATCAAGCGCTGTCCCACAGTAGCCATACGGCCACTTACCTGTCCACGGCCCGTGTACTGCAGATCCGTGCCCGTACCCGTTTCCGCCAGCAGCAAATCCCCCTCACCAAGCACAATCCCGCTGGAGCCACGGCCGTTGACGACGATATGGAAACAATCGACAGGCTGCAAGTCCGAAAACGTCACCGTCCCTTGAAAAATGCCATCAACCGGTCCAACCTTGATCCTCATCTTGCCCCGGAACTCATTCTCGTCCGTCGCTTCCAATTTCTCACAGCCGGGCATCACCCTGGCCAACACTTCAGGATCACGCACCATCTCCCAAACCAACTCTCGCGGCGCTTCGATCTCGTAATTGCCATTCAGTTCCACCATAGCATAACTCCCTTCTCGCTATCGCTATCGCAGTCGCCAACCTTACCCATGCCTCTTCTCCGCGGCCAGCCGCACCGCATCCACAATATGCTGATACCCCGTACAACGGCACAAATTTCCAGAAATCGCCTCCCGAATCTCAAGCTCTGACGGATCAGGGTTTCTCTCCAAGAAGGGAACAAGCGTCATCAAAAAGCCAGGTGTGCAGAATCCGCATTGCAAACCGTGCGCCTCGTGAAATGCCTCCTGGATGGGATGCAAATCCTGGGGACTGCCCAACCCTTCCACGGTCTGTAATGCACGACCATTCACCTGAATAGCCAGCATCAAACAGGAACGCACCGCTTCCCCTTCAAATAAAATAGTGCAAACGCCGCACACGCCATGTTCACAACCCACATGCGTGCCTGTCAAACCGAGATCATGCCGCAAAAAATCACTCAACAAGAGGCGCGGCTCTACTTCACGTTCGTAATCAATTCCATTTACAGAAACACGGATCATTGTCTTGTTCATAATTCTATTCCACTGCGTGCCCGGTCGACCGCCACTTGTATAGTACGTTTGCCCAGCACGGTAGCCAGGTGATGTTTATATGCGGCCGTGCCATGAATATCGGCCGCCGGCTCAATTTCGTCCTTACTGGCCATCTGGGCCACATGTTCGATCAGTTCAGGCGTGGGTCTTTCGCCCACCATCGCCGCCGCCGCCTTGGATGCCACCATCGGTATCTCGCCCACGTTAAGATAGACCAGTCGCGCGCGGCTGACGCGCCCATCACCATCCAGCGTGATCACGGCCGCCACCCCCGCGAGAGCAAAATCGCCATGCCGCCGTGAAAACTCCTGGAAAGCATAGCCTGTATTGGCCCGCAAAGGCGGAACATCAACCTCCACCAGGATCTCTTCTGCCTCCAATACCGTTAAGAAAAGCGCCTCATAACATCCATCAGCATCTATCCAGCGATCGCCTCCCTGCCTCTGCAAGCGGAAGCGGGCGCCTAAGGCCACAGTAATCACAGGAAGCTCGGCCGCCGGGTCCGCATGGGCCAGGCTGCCGCCAATCGTGCCCCGGTTGCGGATCTGGGGGTGTGCAATCTGGGGCATAACTTCGCTCAACAAAGGGGCGTGTTCGCGGATGATTTCACTAAACTCCAGGCGACTTTGCCGCGTCATGCCCCCAATCCTTACCCCATTCTCTCGATCCACTTGCAGAAAATCCATTTCCTTCACCCCGTTCAGATCGATCAGCACGGCTGGTTGCGCCAGGCGGAAATTCATCACCGGGATCAGACTCTGCCCACCGGCCAAAAGCTTGGCATCATATCCATATTTTGCAAGCGCATCCAGAGCTTCCTCTAGCGTGGTAGGGGCGATGTATTTAAATGGAGCCGGTTTCATAAACCCTCCTTTAAACGAGATTCAAAACAAAGACTTTTTAGGCATGCAACATGCCATTTCGCACAGCCTAATTCCTTCACGGCAAAGATTATACCATATCCAGTGCATTGCACTCGCCCCTTTTAACCCAGTGCAATGCACTACTCCAGTCACCCAGTGCATGGCACCACTCTGCCCTAATCATCAATAGTCCAAATTGTTAGCTGTTTACTTTTTTTGTAAACTGTTTTTGGTTGATTGCTTCTGTATAGGGGAAGTGTTGTGTGGAAGCAGGCGTATGTTTTGAATATGGCCAACCCATCCGCCCTAGTGACTGGCGACCCACGACACAAATTTCGCTACGCTACGATAATTGATTGGGCCTATATCGGTCAAGGGACTTGGAACAACCTCCTTGACCCACATCATTAAAATAGATTGATAATATATTTGAAAATCTGTATACTGTTGATCATTGGTTCCACAAGTAGAGATAGAGCAACCTTTTTTCGCAGCCAACATCACGGCCGTTGGCAACCATTTTTGCAGTTGCAGCGGTCCAATTAGGAGGAACAATAATCCCTCGAACCTACGTATCAGACCACAATAGTCTCATCACGCTGAATCCTACGCGCCATATTAGTTTATCAACGTGAGCTGGCGCTCACCAACATTAGATGAAAAAGGATTGGCTGACAGCTGATGGCTGACCCCTGATTGCTTTTTCAAAGGAGACCTACAAATGTATTCGTTTATGAAGAAATCTACTATTTTTTTCTTGCTGGCCCTGCTGGCCCTCGTTTTGGCCTTGCCCGGACAATCCATGGCCGACGAGGGGGGATTCCTCACCCCAGAGGAGCCTTTCATCACACTCGCCGATGACTTGCCGCAAGGAGCCAAAGTAAAAGCTATCATCAGCAGTGGTGAAGAACTAGGCGATTTTCTCTTCGAGGGGCTTCCCGACGGGATCGGGATCAAGCCCGGAGCTGATAAACACACAATTGACGTATTTGTAGCTCACGAGCAAACGACCATCCCCTTCTTCAATAGCCGGGACTTTCAGGACGCCTCTGTATCCAGGCTCACCTTGAATACAAAGAGCGGACCGAGTCAGGGCGAAGTGCTGCATGCTGACGTCGCCCTTCCACCAGAGGCCGGCTTCGTGCGCTTCTGCTCGGCATCGATGGCCGGACCGGAAGAGGGGCTGTCGACCTATACCTTCCTCACCGGTGAGGAGGCGAATGACGCCGGATTGGCCATCCCGGCCGGCGCGCCTTATGGCGCTGATCCATTCCCCGGCGACGGGACGCGTCAGGCTGGCTACGCCGTGGGACTCAATACTGAAACCGGCCACTACACCCAGATCGCCGGGATGGGGCGCTTGAACCATGAGAGTACCGTCGTCGTACCCGGGGGCTGGGAGGATTTCATCCTCTTAACCACCGACGACACCTTCAATGCCCCATCGGCCCAACTCTACTTGTACCGTGCACCTACTGAGGAAGATATCTTAGGAGATGGCGGCAGCTTGTTTGCCTTCCGCGTCACCGCGGCCAATGGCGTGACGGTGGATGAAGAGGACCCGTTCAACAATGCGAATGACTACCTTGACCTGAAGGTCGGCGATGAGTTTAGCGGCGAGTTCATTCCCGTTCCTGAAGACATCGCTGAAGGCACGACAGATGAACTGCCGCAAGACGCGCTCGAGAATTGGTCGAATGACAACAACGTCTTCCAGGCCATCCGCCTCGAAGACCTGGCCTACGACAAGAACAACCCGCGGGTTGTTTATGTGGCCGATACCGGCCGCACGCGGGTCATTCCTGATCCGGACACCGGGCGCATGCAGCGCGGCCCTGGTGGCACGGTTGGGATGGCCGACAACGGCCGTATCTTCAAGTTCGTACTCAACGAAAATGACCCTTTGATCGTCGACAGCGTGACGGTGCTTGCCGATGGCGATGCTTATGGTACCAGCGTCTACGTACCTTTTGTCAATCCCGACAACATCGACACCAGCAAGAAGAGCCTCATGGTTCAGGAAGACAATGACGACGCCAGGATTTGGCAGCACCGCTTCAACCAGGGCTGGTGGCGGGTCGTAGCAACGGTCAACGACCCCGACGGCGAGTCCAGCGGCATCGTCGACGCCTCGAACTGGTTTGAGCAAGGCGTGTGGCTATTGGATGTTCAAGGCCACGGAACAAACGTAGCAGAAGAGGTGGGGGAAGATGGTGTGACAATCAAACGAGAGTCCGGCCAACTGCTGATGATGAAGATTCCGGGTTCCTGATAGACCCTATATTTCTGAAATACCTCGGAGGTTTTTGGATTGGATCAAGTCCATGGATAAAGTGAAAACCTCCGAGGTATAATGCGATTTATTATCGTAAAAAAAGTGGTTGGGCATCACAAGGTAAATCGTAAGGTTGACGAGTCATAATATCTCGTAGCCCGCGCGTATAGTCACCCTGCGGGGACGACGGCACATCCTCCTCGCGCGCGCGGGTTTTCCGCTTCTTTGCTAAGAACTCGCATGGAGATGGATAACATCATCCTCGCGCGCAGGTTGCCCTCCAATGCCCTGTGATGCCCAATGCATTATCCCACAAAATCACAAAGCTCAAAAGCATCACCGTATTGGACTATTTGAATATTTGCCACAATCCCCTACACTATGATCGCTAAACGTTCGCGCCCGCGACAAATTATCCCTATTTGAGGTAATTCCATGAGCAACACAGAATCCCAACCCGTGCGCTTTTCCTGTGTAGACGATCCCTTCAACGTGCGCATTGACATCAATTGCCCTTTCCCCAAACAAGCAATCGATCCGTGACCGCAACCGTTTTCTGTTGGCTGTTGAATGTTAATCTCTACTTTGTTGACACCCCGGGTGCAACAATGGCTTGACCACGGCCGACCCGCACGACTACTGCATCTGTTTGATGTGGTATGCAATTTGGTCAATGATCAGGGAAGCGTCATCTCCCTGGCCACACCCGCCATAGGTGCAGGGCCTTTCACAATGGTTCTGTCCGACGACTTTCCCAACCAGCTATCGTATATCGGACTTAACGATCCGGTCACGATAGATACGGCCGCCCACACCTTGACCATCGGTTCCTTAAGCATAGATAACAAGCACGCGCGCCTGTGGGATCCAAAACCACAGTGGTCTAACTTGCGCCATGCCCAAAAATTCAGTTGGCCAGCAGCACGGCCGTTACCGCCCAAGATCGAATCCCATTTGCAAGGGTTGCTGGCCGGAATTATCGACGGCGATTCCACAACTGCTCGAGCCGCGACCCGCGCCCTGGCCGGTCTTGGAGACGGACTCACCCCCACAGGTGACGATGTGTTGATTGGCGTCCTCTACGCCTTATGGGTCTACGATCCGCAACAAGAATGGAAGGATCTTATCGCCAACTCGGCCGTCGCTCGCACCACGACCCTCTCCGCCGCTTTCCTACGCGCCGCCGCCGCCGGTGAAGCGACCATCCACTGGCATCATCTTGTCCACGGCCGTGCAGACGCCATCTCCCAAATCCAGGCCATCGGACATTCGAGCGGCGCCGATGCGTGGGCCGGATTTATCACTGCGTACAAAGCCTTTTTTGAGTCACGATACTTGGAAACTGTTTAGAATAAATTACGTCTCACTCGTAGAATTCGCACGATAAAATCGGATTACTTTGCACAGTTACTCAGCACAATCCAAAAACTCAACCGGTGTCGTCATCTCTTCCGTCAATCCATAGCCAAAAGGAAACAACGGTCCCTCACAACCTTCAAGCGGCAGCGCTTCATAATCGAAAGGCAATTGCTGCACAGTGCGTGGCCACGTATAAGGCAGCTTGCCCACAAATGGCGCCTCCCCAAAGAGAACGTCGGCCACCCCTTGCCCCTCCGTACCAGGCAGCCAGGCCGCAATCAAAGCGTCCCAGTCGCCGATCAAATCGTTAATTATCACCGGCCGTCCTGAAAGCAAGATGACGATGAGCTCATCACACCTTTCCCGCATGCGGGCCAGGGCGCGAATATCGTTGACCGGCAGCCGCAACTGGGCGCTGTCACCCACGCCCTCGGCATACGGCTCTTCGCCAACCACGCCAACGCAAGCGATGGGCACAAACGCAGGTGCGTAGTCAAAACGGCCGTATTCGTCCGTCACAATCAGCGTGTCCGGAGAGACTGTATTTTCTATCGCTTGCAGAATCGTCGTGCCGGGCGTGATATCTCCTTTGGCACCTTGCCATTCAATCGTCCAACCGCCCGATTGGATGCCGATATCGTCCGCCGCCACTCCACCGACAAACAAAAAGGGCGAATCCTTGGACAGGGGAAGCAAATCCTTTTCATCCTTCAGCAGCACCATGGATTGTGCCACCGCCTCACGAGCCACGGCGCGGTGCGCATCCGAACCTACAGACTCCAGCAGCGCCGGATCTGATGTTGGATGCTCAAAGAGTCCTAATTCAAACTTCACCTTCAGGATCTGGCGAACTGCATCGTCAATGCGCTCCATGGGCACATCCCCAGCCTCTACAGCTTCGGTCAAGGTATCGATGAAACGCCGGTAGTTATAGGGCACCATGTTCATATCCACGCCGGCATTGATGCTCTTCACCACCGATGTGTAATAGTCGTTGTCTATCTGGTCAATGCCACCCCAATCGGAGACGATAAAGCCTTCAAAACCAAGCTCATCCTTTAGCACATCTTCAATTAAATACTGCTGAGCATGCATTTTTTCACCGCCCCAACTGGAGAAGGAAATCATAATGCTCGCTGCACCCGCGTCAATAACAGACGCATATGGAGGTAGATGCACAGCGCGCAGCGTCTCTTCATCTACGTCGGCTACACCCTGATCGAGCATATAGCTGCCGGTGGTCGAACTTCCCCAGGCCGTGCCGCCGTCCCCCACATAATGTTTGGGCGTGGCCAATACCGTATCAGGATCGGCCAGATTTTCGCCTTGCAAGCCGCGCAGGTAAGCGCTGGCCAGGCTGGAAACGAGCTCTGTGTTTTCGGCGTACCCTTCATAGGTGCGGCCCCAGCGTACATCTTGAGGAACCATGACCGCCGGCGCGTAGTTCCAATAGATACCGGTGGCGATCATCTCCTCGGCCGTGACCCGCCCAATCGCTTCCATCAATTCCGGGTTGTTAGCTGCTCCTAGCCCAATATTGTGGGGGAAGATAGTAGCCCCACGCACATTGTTATGCCCATGTACAGCATCCACGCCGTAGATTAAGGGGATGCCTAAGTACGAATCGAGAGCGTGCGCCTGGAAACCATCCACCATCTCCGCCCAATCCTGCGCCGTATTTTCGTCCGGATAACCGCCGCCGCCGCTTAGCAGCCCGCCAATAGCCATATCGCGGATATCATCAGGGTTAATACTGTTCTTCTCCACCAGTGTCATTTGCCCGATCTTGTCAGCCAGGCTCATGCGCGCCATGAGATCCTCGACTCGTTTTGCCACCGGCAGGTCGGCTTGCAGGTAGGCAGCGTCTACCTCTACAGCTTCGCGCGTAGGGCCAGGCGTGGGCTGCGGCACGTTGGCGGTTACGGCCGTCTCGCCAATCTCAAAGAATAGTAGCTGCCCGAATACACTGGGATCTTGGTAAGAACTGTCGGCCTTATCCAAGGTAGACCAGATAGCCTTGAGGTTGCGGTTCGCATCCGAGGCGCTATTCAGATGCACCTGGAAACCAATAACATTGCCATGTTCGCGCTGGATATTCCACACACTGTTTTTCAACGGTACAGCCATTTCCACGGTGTAGCCGCCATCCGTTTCCACCGTGACAACCTGCGCTTCGGCGGTTTCTCCCTGAACACCAGCCAAGATCGCTTCCTCTGGATCAAGCCCCATGTTAAGGGCGGGGACGGTAATCTGCGCCACGCCATCGCGATACGAAGTTAAACTCAGATCGCCCGTTCCATTGATGTAAAACTCCAGCGAATCTTCATTCCAATAATTCTCACCATGTTCTCCACTGATGATCCTGGCGTCAGTCACGTCGCCCAACAGGTACAGGTATTCATCATCAGCAGCCGCGGCAAAAGTCAGCGAGGTCTCCCCTTGAACCGCGGGTGAAAGCTCTGGTATGGTCACTCGTGGAACCCCTTCCCAATCGCCGAGATCCCCGTCCAACTCAATGGACACGGGAAAAGGAGCATAATAAATTTCACCGGCAACGCTCTCGGGAGCCAGTCCCGTTGCGTCAAGCGCTTCCCCGACAACCTGGGTTTCCGCCGCCTTACTCTCCGCGTCTATTGGCGCTGCCGCCGGTTCAACAGGCCCCTCCGTAGCAATCGCGGCGCTTGCAGCCGGTGCTGCGGTCACCGTAAGCTCCGCAGTTTCTTGATCACTCCCACCGGCGCAGGCTGTCAGCAACATGATTACCAACAACAAACCAGCACGACCCGTCTTTTTCATCATATCGACTCTCACTCCATAGCACAAAGCATAGCGCGCCAGATCCATCAGCCGATAGATTACCGCCATGTAGTGTAATCTGGCAAATCGCACTACATAAACGAGAAAAGTGGAAAGAGGACAAATGCCAATCGCACCTGTCCTCTTACAGCAAAAACGGGTATTTATTTATGTTAAGAACGCACTCGCCTCTTAACAATTGACAAACAAGAGTTACTACCTTACCAGACTCAAAAACTCCTTGCGTAGCTCCCGTTCTTCCTTGAATTCGCCCAAGAAGGCGCTGGTGAACATCACCGGATGTTCCTTTTTCACGCCACGCATCATCGAGCACATGTGCTGGCCTTCGACGGCGACGGCGACGCCGCGGGGAGCCAGGATATCATCAAGCATTTCGGCGATTTGGTGCGTCATGCGCTCTTGTACCTGCAAGCGCCGGGCAAACATCTCCACCAGGCGCGGAATCTTGGAAAGGCCAATAACCTGGTCGGTAGGCAGGTAAGCCACGTGGGCACGGCCGTAAAAAGGCAGCATATGATGCTCACACATACTGAAATACTCGATATCGCGCACCAGCACCATTTCGCTGTAATCGACGTCAAACAAAGCGCCGTTGACCAACTTGACCGGGTCGACGTGGTAGCCGCCCAACACTTCATCATACATGCGAGCGATTCGATCCGGCGTGCCCACCAATCCATCACGCTCTGAATCTTCGCCTACGTTATCCAGTATCGTGCGCACGGCCGATTCAATGGCCAGCTTCTCCGCTGTTTTGGTGGCCACCATCTCTTTAGCATATCCATTGCCATTGGCAAAGCCGTTGCCGTTGACATGCTGCTCGTTACCGTTGGCGCTGTGGCCATTACCATTCGTTATGGGATTTAACATCATGTTACCTCTCGTCTAGAAAACCAACCTTTCCCGACCGAAGACATCGTCTGGTTAATGATCAGTCTGGATTTCTAGTTTTGAACTGTTTCTATCTACCTATAAAATATGCCGCCATCTCAGTCTCACCTTGCACGGCCGATCAGGTGAAATCGACGCACAAAAGGGGGCAGCAGTGGTTTCAATTCTCCTGGACACGCCCACCTGCATATTTCTTACTTGATTGATAATTCACCCATTCTCAATTCACAATTCAGCAATTTTCTCCGCCACTGCACTCCATGAGAAAAACAAATTACCTTTCCCAGGTTCGCTTTCACAGCGCTATACTTCACCTGTGAACACAAGGCCCCAGCGACGCCTCCTGGGGCATCATTTCGACTGACATGAGCGACAAGACGACCCAGCCACCGAGCGATCCCCAAGCGAAGCGCATCATCTTGCTACTGGCTGCAACCGTGGCCCTGATGATGACCGGCGTCGGCATCATCTTCCCCATCTACGCCAGGCGCTTAAGCGAATTGGGCGGTGGCGTGCAAACCCTGGGCGCGATGACCGTGGCCTTTATGTTGGCCCAGCTCATCTTCGCCCCCATCATGGGTTCGCTGGCCGACCGTGTTGGGCGCAAACCGATCATCCTCATCTCTCTGGCCGCCTTTACCCTGGCCAATATCGGCTATCTATTCGCACCCACGACCACGGCCATCATCCTCATCAGAGCGCTGCAAGGGGCTTTGTCCTCAGGCCTATACCCATCCTCGATGGCCATGGTGGGTGATATCATGCCCGAGAAAGAGCGTGGTCGCTGGGTGGGTATCCTCTCCGCCTCATATGCCGCCGGCTTCATCTTCGGACCCCTCGTCGGGGGCATTTTATACGACGGCTGGGGCTTTGCCGCTCCTTTCGTCGTTTCCGCGATCATGGCCTCCCTGGCCCTTGCAGCCGCCGCTATCTTTGTGCGCGAAACGCTCCCTGCAAGCGCCCGCACCGCCGTATCCAAGTCGCCTACCCGGCCTCGCTTCTCATTGCGCAACAGGGACTGGAGCTGGTTGCCCCGCCCGCTGACCATGTTGGGCGCGCTGCTCCTGATCGACTTTTCGGTGGTCTTCGCCTTCGCCTTTGTCGAACCGCAAATGATTTTCACGATGTATGACGACCTCGGTTGGTCGACCGTCCAGTTCGGCATCCTGGTCGGCGCTTACGGCCTCACCGCGGCCGTTGGCCAGGCGGTCGCCGGGCCCCTCAGCGATAGATTCGCCCGCTTTCCGATCATCATTATCGGCATCCTGCTCAATGCCCTGTTTTACGCCGGACTACTGATGTTCACCCAGTTTCCCATTTTGGTGCTAACGGCCGTTGTGGCCGGGACGGGCGAGGCGCTGCTCATGCCCTCGCTCAGCGCCTACTATCTGGACGTCGCCTCTGAGCAGCACCGTTCCCGTGTAATGGGACTCAAGGAATCGGCCGCGGCGGCTGGTGGCGTCGCCGGGCCGCTGTTGATTTCGGCCGTCGCCGCTGCGTTAACCGCCCAACAGGTTTACCTGGTGGCTTTGATCGTCACCCTCATAGCCGGCGTCTTCGCCGTCCTCTTCCTGCGCCAGCCGCGCTCTTCTGCAAGAACAGTCCCCGAACCCGCGGCCGATACCAGCATCATGCGTTGACAAGGCAACGATAATGTAGTTTGCGAAATCAGTCCCCAGCAAATTAACTGGCATTCCCATTAAATAGCTATTACATAAGCATTACACCTCGCCAAAAATCCCCTGCGCAGCACCCGAAGTTGCTATACTGCTGTACACATCGAAAAACACACGGCTAGCACAAGGATGTTACTATGTCCAATTTTAAAACTTCAACCAGTCTGCCTTTCATTTTCATGCTCCTAACTCTTTTGTTCATAACCGCCTGTGCCGCAAATCGCGAGCCTGCAGTGGCTAACTCGCCCCAACCTGTCGCCAGCGGCACCCCCGAGCCAGTTACGGCCGTTGCCGAACCACAAACCTCCACCCCCTCAGCGGCGACCGCCACCACTGTTCCGCCCACGGCCGAAATCGAAACGGCCGCCCCCATCGACGACGCCGAAGCTGCAGAGCTCATGCAGACCATCATCAGCGGCTCTGCTTCAGAAGTCGAACAGGCCTTAATTCGTATTGAGGCAGCGCAGGACGAACGCTTCATCCCCGTCCTGATCGACGCCTTTCGCGGCTGGCAACTGCACCTCCTGCGCACGACCGACGCAGATCCCATCGTAGCCACCCTGGAAGCACTCAGCGGCCAGGCGCTTTCCTATCATTGGCCCGCCTGGGTGGAATGGTACGGCAACACTGAGTTGGAACCTCCGCCTGGCTTCACCGATTGGAAAGGAAAAATGCTGGTGTCCATCGATCCCCGCTTTGGCGAATTTCTGCAAGACAGCCACCCCTCCAACCTGCGTCCAGAAGAAATCCAGTGGGGAGGTGTCGTGGTCGACGGCATCCCCGCCCTCGACAATCCCAAGATGTTGCCGGCCGACAAAGCCTCTTACCTGGAGGCCGGAGACGCCGTCTTTGGACTGGCAATCAATGGTGAAGCGCGCGCCTATCCTCTGCGCATCCTGGACTGGCATGAGATGGCCAACGACGTCGTGGGCGGCGTGCCCGTTTCCGTGGCCTACTGTACCCTGTGCGGCGCGGCCATCGCCTACAACGGGCAGGCCTCGGACGGGGAGACCTACACCTTTGGCTCCTCCGGCTTCCTCTATCGCAGCAACAAGCTTATGTACGACCGCCAGACGCGCACCCTTTGGAACCAACTCACCGGCGAACCCGTTTTGGGCGAATTGGTCAATGCGGACATCACCCTGGACTTGCTGCCAGTCGTCCTCACCACCTGGCAAGAATGGCAAAACCAACATCCGGACACGCTCGTCGTCGACGTCGAAACGGGATTCCCGCGCAATTACACCGCCGGCGCGGCCTACGGCAATTACTTTGCCGACAGCGGCACGATGTTCCCCGTGGCTCAACGCAGCGGGCTTTTAGCGCCCAAAGCACAGATATACGCCCTGCGTGTCGAGGGCACTCCCAAGGCTTATCCCCTGCAGGATCTGGCGGATGAAAGGGTCGTCAACGACACCATCGACGCCACCAACCTGGTCCTGGTCGCCGCCAATGGTCTGGTGCAAGTAGAAGGGGATAACCAATATGTTGGAGAAGTGACCTACCAGGCAGGCGGAGAAGTCCGCGCATATGCTAGAGCGGATCATAGCTTCTCTTCCGCTCCCACTGCGGATGAATTGCTGGATGACAAGGGCCAATCCTGGCAAGTCACGGAGGATGCTTTACTTGGTCCCAATGGGGAAACCTTATCGCGTCTGCCAGGACACCTGGCCTACTGGTTCGGCTGGTACGCTTTTTTCCCCGATACCCAGGTTTACGGCCGCACTAACGAATAGAAAAACGGAGCTGGCAAATCAGATTTACCAGCTCCGCTCTATCCTACTCAGCGCATCAATATTCCTCTGGCGATTCTCTGCCCAGGGAGGTGAGATTCGTCTGGCACCCTTCCTTGATTTCGCCTCTCCGCCTAGCTCGTCATAGTCAATTCCCAGGTCAATGGTCTTATTATATAGCTAAGGATCTGCATTAATCAGGAGCTTCCTGGCCTCTTTATGATATAATTCCGCGATTGTGGATGAGGTGAAAAGGATGCGGCCGTTTTGGTCCAGGCATGGTTAGCAAAGGTAGATGTGGCATAGGCTGCAACTGCTTCCAGGCCAGAATCCTATGATGAACGAATACAGAAGTCTCTTGGAGGAGAATCATGAAACAGAAAGTGCAAATAGTTCTGTTATTAATGGTTGTCACAACACTTGCCGCTTGTGGTGGGGACACACCAACAACCGAACCCGCAGATGAGCCGTCTGGCGAAGAAGCCGCTTATCCGGCGGAAGAACCAGCCGAGCCCGCGGAAGAAGCTCCCCCATCTGATTATCCCGCCCCAGCAGAAGAGCCACCCCCGGCAGAAGAACCACCCCCAGCTGAGTATCCTGCTCCGGCGGAAGAAGCTCCCGCGCCGCAGACAGCGGAAGCCGGGCTGCCTGGCGGAGGGTTGACCGATTCCATATGGCTCTTGACCACGCTGAACGGAGAACCACCATTGCCGGGAACCAGCATCACAGCGCAATTCGACGAGGAAGGCACGGTGGGAGGCTCTTCAGGTTGCAACAACTATAACGCTGGCTACGAAGCGGATGGCAACAATATCACCATCAATACCAGCCCCGCGGCCATGACCCTGATGGCCTGCCCAGAACCGATTATGGTTCAAGAATCAATCTACCTGGAAGCGCTGGGCACGGCCACAACTTATGAAATCAGCGGGGACCAGCTCGTTCTTTACGATGCAAGCGGCAACGCTTTGGCCACCTTCACTGCCGTGAGCCAGGATCTGGCGGGCAGTTCTTGGGAAGTGATCGGCTATAACAACGGCAAGGGTGGGGTCGTCAGTGTGATCATCGGCACGGAGATTACGGCCGAATTTGGCGAAACGGGCGAGCTTACCGGCATTAGCGGCTGTAACAACTACTTCGGCCCCTACGAAACCGATGGCGAAGCTATCTCCATGGGGCCCTTTGGCACGACGCGCAAGGCTTGCCCCGAACCAGAGGGTGTCATGGAACAGGAGAACCAGTACCTGGCTGCCCTGGAAACGGCCGCTACTTATTCCGTTGACGGGATGACCATGAATATGCGCACGGCCGAAGGTTCCACGGTCGCCAACTTCAGGAGAATGCTGCCAGAAGATGAGAGCATGGCTGAAGCCGAAGGCGAATTCGCCCTGACCCCGGATCAGATCAGCTTGGATACGGAGGCGCTGGGAACCACATGGGAAGCCGTGGTAGTGCCTGGAACGTCTTATGATCAAAGTATGCCCCCTGGACCGGTGGGTATGCCAACCCATATGCAGGTTCTCTTTGGCGGCACAAGTGACCCAAACGAGGTAACACCCAGCGATCCGGTGATGTATATCATCCCCGTCAACTCCTATCGAAAGTTGTGGGAGGACGCGGGAAACGATGCCGTTACTAGAACGATCCAAGAAATCCAAGATCTGAACTTTTTATTAACCAGCCCCGCGCCAACCTCAGGCTATCCGGCGCTGCCCTTTGAACAGATTGGCGCCGGCGCCAACGACGTGGCTGTGCAAGTAGGCAAGGCGATCCCGCAGAATGGGCTAAACACCACAAACTCCACCCAGGATGGCTATCGATTCGTCGGCCGTTGGGTGCAGGATGCTACTTTCGTTTCCAATCATGGGCCGCGCTACGTCTACCAGGGCTTCACTAATGATGGCGTCTACCTGGTTTCTTTCTGGTGGCCGGTCACGACCGATGCGTTGCCCGATAGCAGCGAATTGACGGAGGAGCAGTTGGAGGCCTTCCACGCCGATCCTACCAGCGCAATCAACAGCGTAGCCGAGGAACTCAACAGCCTCTCCAGCGACCAATGGCAACCTGACCTGGCCGCGTTGGACGCCGTCGTCGCCTCCTTGCAGATCGAAGGCATACCGGCTGCCGGATTGGTGGACAAGACCTGGGAATGGACAAAGGGTCCCGGTCAACCGGGCAGTTCAGAAATCGTCACCATTGAAGATCCATCCCAATACCAGGCGACTTACGGTTCCGATGGCCTCATAACCTTCAAAGCTGATTGCAACGTCGGCAACATGTCTTATGAAATCAACAACGCGGGCATGACGGGTGGGATGTTAGCCGTGCCTGGCCCAGTGACGCTCGCCGCCTGTGGCCCGGAATCCTACTCCGAAGCCTTCATCGCCAGCTTGCAAGCATCGCAGAACTACCGCGTGTGGGCTGGTGGCAATGAGATGGAATTGGTATTGCCCGCTGGCGGCGGCATCCTGCTCTTGCGCGATGCCAACGCTCCAGATAGGCCCGCGGCTGAAGGCGCGACTGAAGGCGCGGCCGTCTCCGGCATGGTAACCAATATAGACAATGCGCTCATGGCAGAAGGGGCCACGGCGTCCATCCAGATTCAGGACACATCCCTGGCCGACGCGAAAGCAACGGTCATTGGCGAGCAAGTCATCGAAAATCCGGGGCAGTTCCCTATCGCCTATCAAGTTGAGTATGATCCGGCTGCGATCGTGGACAACCATACGTACACCATGTCTTGCCGCATTGAAGCGGCCGACGGCAGCCTCTTATTCATCAACGATACGGCGATCCCCGTCATCACCAATGGTAACCCCACCGACGATGTGGAAATCCCCGTCATTCAGGTGGGTGGATAGATTTAGATGGGTTCAGATTGGTCCAGTTTTAGAAACTGGACCAATCTCCAATAAATTCGTCCTTCGTCGAACAGCAGATAGCCGGCATAGTGACGAGGCAGCAGGGGAAAAGTCGCCCAATAAATGAAACGCTAAACCCTGAAATCTTCCAACCCACCACCGTTCGTGCTATAATGTTTCCGCTCACACTGAATTCTTGTGTGATAACTTCTCGGCGACTTCATCAAGGAGGATGATATGTGTTGCTTCTTAACTGCCCTCGTATTCTTCGGTCCCCGCCTTGCCATATTGGTCTGGTGGCTGGTTCAACCCGCGCGCTTTGCACTTGCCTTTCCCGATGGATTCCTCTTGCCGCTCCTCGGTTTCATTTTCTTGCCCTGGACTCTGATCATGTATCTACTGGTCTATACGGGCGGCATCGTCGGCTTTGACTGGATAATTCTCGCCCTTGGTCTCTTTGCGGACCTCTCCGGCTACTTCGGCAGCTACCGTAATAAGCACGTTGTAGGCGCTTAGCACGCAAAAGCAAAAAAGAAGATCAAGCGCTATCCAATGCGGCCGATCCCCGACTCCTACCAAGTAGAATTCAGCGCCCTCCCAGTCAGCGCGCCACCAGGTCTGCTGCTGGCCGGCGAATACGCCGGGGCAAAAGATCTCTCAGAAACCCGCCATAGAATGGAACGCTTTTTAGATGCTGGCGTCTCTCTTTTTGTCGATCTAACTGAAGAAAACGAATATCCATTGCCCTATGCGCCTACGCTGACGGCCGTGGCCAACGAACGAAACGTAACTGCCAAGTATCTGCATATGCCCATCCGTGACTACAGCACCCCAACCGGGGAACAACTGTCCGGCACCCTGGATGAACTGGACGAGAGATTATCAGAAGGAAAAACGATCTACGTGCACTGCTGGGGCGGCATCGGCCGTACAGGAACCGTCATCGGTTGCTGGCTCGTGCGCCACGGCCTGACCGGGGCGCAAGCGCTGGACCAAATCGCCACCTGGCGGGCCACTATCCCCAGCGCCGCCCACCCCTCTCCGGAAACCGAAGAACAACGCAATATGATTCTAAACTGGCACGAATCATTAATAAACAAATAAATCGCCGTAATGGTGGGTGATCTGAGTCCGATTATCTGTTTTCCAGAACGCAAAGAGGTAAAATACACAATAGCGACGCTGTTGACTGTTCACTGTTAATTGTTTGTTAGGAGCTGTCCCATGGCTGATCGTCCCCACGTTCTCATCCTCGGCGCCGGCTTCGCCGGTCTCGGCGCAGCCGAAAAACTTAAAGATACGCCCGTCGATGTCACGTTAATTGACAAACACAATTACCACACCTTCCAGCCCCTTCTCTACCAGGTAGCCACCAACCTATTGGATGTGTCTATCGTGGGCACGCCTATCCGGGACGCCCTTCATGACCAGGATAACCTCACCTTCCACCAGACGGCCGTAAGCGGTATCAATCTGGCCGATCGCCAGGTGCACTTTG
>JAACFF010000410.1 GCA_009937635.1 Chloroflexota bacterium | reverse complement strand
AGAAATGTCAATGTTCAAATTGCCAGTCGATATCGTGTTGGCCAAGAAGTCAATGTGATGCCATCCTATAGAACCTTGCTGTCGTTTTCAATTTGTTTTGTACAACCAAAATAAATCTTTCTCCGTAGATATTCATAGAATTAGAATGATTATCGAAACGTCTGGAGAGTAAGATGGGTAAGCGAACTGAAGATATTTTGGCAGAAGAATTTGCTTGCAGTCATTGCAAAAGATCGGGAGCGATTGTTGAGAAGATTGCGATGCCCGGTGTAGGCGTGTCTCGTTTCTTCGATATTCAACACCACCGCTATGCGTTTGTTTCCTGTGACTACTGCGGCTACACTGAAATCTTTAACCTGAGAATTTTGGAAGGACAAGACGATCTAGGGACGTTTGTTGACATACTCTTTTCAAGTTGAGCATTGTTGGCACCTCCCTTTACCCTTACCAAACGACAGTTTCAGGCGGCTCATTGGCATAAATAACCTTAGGATGAGCTGATACCAACACCGCGATCAACCGGGCTGGTTCATACCCTGGGCCCCGCCCTCGGTATGGACCAGCCGGTAGAGCTTGGCGCCAAGCGGTACACAGACGTACTGAACAGTCCCAATGGGGAATATATCAACGGTAAGTCTTATATGTCCGAACCGAAGAAGATTGTTGGCCCTATGGAAGAGACGAAATATGCTCATCTCTACGATGTTGAGCGCCAAGAGGTAGCCTGGAACGTCCTCGGCGAACTCACAGGAACGGCCGTCGATCCGGCTGCGCAGGGTGCTGCACCGCACCTAGTACGTTCCTAGGCCACATTGCTGCAGTAAGTAGCCAGGTAAATATCGAACCTCCCCATTTCTAAGTTGACTAATCGAAAAGAACCGCTTGTTTGTCATGTCAAGCGGTTCTTTTCTAAGGGTATGCCTCATCCAAATATTCACCTGCTGCATCCGGTCCCAAGGTGTTTAGCGCATCAAAATGGGAACGCTCTTGAAATTCCGCAGCCGCAAAGCGCTGGGCCTGCTTGTCTATCTAGATGCTGTCAATAACAGCGGCGCCGGCGGCCGAAATAGCCTATCATGCCCATGCTGCTCACCATGATGAAACAGCTTTCCAATATTGGCTCCAGGCCGGAGACAACGCCCTGGACAGTTTTGTTGTCGCAGATGCCCTTGATTATTACGAAAAGGCGCATCGTATATCAGCGTCTATCACGATTGGCAATCCCGATTTAGTTCGCTTATTTGAACAACGAATTAAGGCGCTGGAATTAGCCAGAAACTATGCCGATGCCCTCAAAGTCAGCCGCGAGATGCTAACAATAGCCAATAAAAGAAATAGTGCGACGATGGAATGTGCGGCCACTTTGGCTCAAGCAGTCTTGTTTATCGCCGAACAGACTTAACTGAAGTCGACCAGGCCCGGGCGACCGTGCACCTCTTAAAGCACTCGCAGTGCGGTACAATCTTAACGGTGTGGCCTGGAAAACCTGGGGGGACAATCCGTAGGTGGCGCTCACAGCGCGGTTCACATCTGGTCCTCGATCCCCAGGTGACCGGCGTAAGGGGTAGACAGGCTATGATTGGCGTCATCGCCTGTTCTACCCCATTCCTTTCACTCAGCCAATACCCATCGCAAGACCTTATCTCCAGTTTCGATCCATTGTCGACGATCTTTTTCAGCCCTTCGAATGCCTTGTTACGCCAATGCGTCACCATATCTCTTACTTCGGGGACTTTGGCCTCCTTAGCGGTTTCAAAAGGATAACTGTGGAGTGTATCTAGGAAAAGCCCCAACTGTCGCGCTACCAGGGGGCGATCGGCTTCTTCCGCCAGATCAGCCGGAATACCCGGAAGCTTCCTGTATCCAGCAATCGGCTGGTCAGAGAAAGCGCACGATCGGCCAGAAGACTCATAGATCGGGACTGGCAGCGATACCCATTTCCCGAGACCGGAAAGGAGTTTTCGTTCTATAATCAATTTGGTCACGCTCATTTCGTGCTTTGGAAAGCGAAACAGCCACCGTTCTTCTATTTCAAAGAGTCGGAAGTCCCACCCTTCATCCAGCAGTGCTACAGCATTCCGCAGAAATGCGGGAAGGTCACAGTAATGGTGTTCTTCGCGTCTTCTACGTTGCCAGTTTTCAGAGCGCGTGTAAGTAGTGCCGAATGACCCAGCTTACCCTGAAAGGTCTAATCTGCACAAACGAGTCGGATGCGCTGCATTCTAGCAGAGGAGCCTCTGAAAGCTGAACTGGTGCCTGCCTCATATGCTCTACGCCCAGCCAAATTGAACCCAAATCAAGATAAGAAAATCCTAAACCGCATGGATGAGAGTGGAACTAAAATCCACCAATGTACGTAGTATGGTGAGTCAAAGATATCCTTTTAGTTTAAAGATCTATGGAAGAAATGCGGAAGTATCATCTGAAAGTCACCTTGTCCGAAAGTTGCGCCAATAGTCAATTTGATTTCGGGAGCAAAATGAGGCGGTCTGAATTCTACGGCCTCAGTATACTCGTCGCCTGTTGGGGAGAAACACTCTAATGAAGGCCGACACGCTCATCTCGACCAAGCTACAACGACCCGTCGTCGGCCCCAATATTGTGTCCCGGACACGTTTGATCGCAAGGCTGGAAAACGGAAGATACCGAAAAGTGACTCTTATCTCCGCTCCGGCCGGTTACGGGAAAACCATCCTAGCCAGCTCCTGGCAGGAAACCTGCGACTGCCCAGGGGCCTGGCTCTCTCTGGATGAAAACGACAACGATCTGGGCGTCTTTGTCCACTACTTCATCAGCGCCATCCAGACTATCTTTCCGGAGTCCTTGGCCGAAACCGAGGCGCTATTGAATGGCCAAAAATTGCCAACAGTCGATATCGTATCGACTTACCTGGTCAATGAAGTGGCCTCTGTTTCCCAACCTTTCACGCTCGTCTTTGACGATTTCCATGTGATTCTCAACCAGAAAATTAACCGGCTCATAGACACCCTCATCAGGTACCTGCCCTCCACGCTGCACCTTGTCCTTATAACCCGACGAGATCCCCCTCTCGATATCGTCAATCTTCGGGCCAAGAACCAGATAACTGAAATAAGGTTGGCCGAATTGCGCTTTGACGAGGATGAAGCCCTGCAATATCTGGATAGCAAACTTGACGATAGCATCACCCCAGATTTTGCCTATGAGTTGTTCCAACGCACAGAAGGTTGGCCGGTTGGGCTGCGGCTGGCTGGGATGGCATGGCGCTATCAAGTCGATCAGGATCGCTTTTTGCAGAAACTTCAGGGTACTAACCGGTACATCATGAACTATCTCGTCAGCGAGGTTCTGTCGTTACAATCTGAGTCTGTGCAGACATTTCTTTTGAAAACCAGCTTGCTTGACCGCTTTAACGCCCCGCTCTGCGATGCTTTGTTTGCAGCAGAGGATTCCGATCCTACTATCAGCAGCCAGGAGATAATAAACCACATACTGCACGACAATCTTTTTCTGATTTCAATAGACAATAACGACCAATGGTTCCGTTATCATCATCTGTTCCAGGATCTGTTGCGCTACCAGCTACACTCGGTCTTTTCCGAGAAGTCAATAAGCCAATTGCATATACAAGCCAGTTTCTGGCTTGAGGAACAAGGATTCATCGAAGAGGCGCTGGATCATGCCTCAAAGGCGGATGACATGGATCGTGCGGCTCAAATCGTGGCCCGGGCGAGATATGGCTTGATGAATGAAACCCAATGGCAGCGCCTGGAGTCACTGTTGAGTCGTTTTCGACCGGATACTGTTGACCAATATCCCGACCTTCAGATGGCCAGAATATGGTTGATTTACCAGCAGTACCAATGGACAAAACTGCCGGCTGCTATTGATCGTCTGGAAAAGCAAATCAGCCAAGGGTGGGCAGATTCGGCAAATTTCGACTACTTGTCTGGTGAAATCAGCGCCTTGCGAAGTCTGCTATTGTATTTTGCGCTGGATACTGCTGGGGTTGTTATTAACAGTGAAAATGCGCTGAAACTGACTGCACCCGAACTATGGAGCGCACGTATTTTGGCGCGCCTGATGCTAGCGGGTACACAATTGCTGGCAGGTGATCTCGCGAGTGCCTATACTACCATTTACACTAGCTTTGATGACGAACCGAGTCAGAGCGATTCGCTGAAAGCAATTGTCTTGGTAACTGCCTGTTTCATCGCCTGGATAGCGGCCGACATGAGGACCTTGCGACAGAATGCCGCCCAGGTGATCCATCTATCTCAAAATCCTCGCTCGCCTGGCATGTTGGGTTACGGGCATTATTTCTCAGGCATCCTGGCTTATCACCGGGATGATCTGTTGGCCGCCGAAAGACATTTTGCCTACGTCGTTCAGCGGCCATATTCTACGTATGATGACAGCTTTACCTACAGCGCCTGCGGGCTGGCGCTGACGTACCAGGCCCAGTGCCGGGAACAAGAAGCCCGTGATACCGTCGACGCCGCTCTGGCCTACTTACTGGCGACCGGGAACACCGAGCTTCTGTCGGTATTGTATGCCTTTCAGGCAGAACTGTCTTTGCGGCAAGGACAGTTGAGCGCCGCCAACCAATGGGCCGAACGGTTCGAACCACTACTGCCCTTGTCCCCAATGACCCAAATATATACCCCGCATATGACGATGGTTAAGGTTTGGCTGGCGATAAATACAGCTTCCAGTCGCGAGAATGCGACCAATTTACTTGCCCAATTAAAGGAGTTCTTGGAATTCACTCATAATTCCATTTTCCTGATAAAAACCTTGGCTTTGCAGACAATGCTTCATCAGCTTAATGGCGACGAAAAAGCGGCCTTGGATACGCTCGAGCAAGCGATTGTCCTGGCCATGCCAGGGAATTTAATTCGCCTATTTGTGGATCTGGGACCCAGCATGGGCAATCTCTTGTACAAGCTGCCGGCGAAAGGACCGGAAATGGCCGCGTACAAAGAAAATATCCTTGCGGCGATGGCCTCCTTGACCAGCCAGCAGAGTTCTGGTCTGAGCGAAAACAGCGGATCCCAGCCTCTCGGTAAACCACTAACGGATCGCGAGATGGATGTCCTGGTCCTGTTGAGCCAAAGGCAAACAGACAAGGAGATTGCCGAGAGGTTAGTAATCTCGTTTTACACAGTGCGCACTCACGCCAGAAACATTTACAGTAAACTGGGAGTCAACAACCGCCGTCAGGCTACAATACGTGCACAAAAACTAGGCTTGATAAGCCCGTAATGACTTCGC
>JAACFF010000409.1 GCA_009937635.1 Chloroflexota bacterium | reverse complement strand
CGATTTCCTGCCTGATCCATACGCCGAATATGGACACGATCCTCATTTCATGGTCGCCGCGCCATCCAATCCCGATATATTGTGGCAGCAAAACCATTGTGGCGTTTTCCACAGCAGCGATCGCGGTCAAACCTGGCGTGACGTTTCCCAGGAAAATGGGCCGGTCAACTTCGGCTTCCCCATCGCCGTTGACGAACAAGATCCGCTCACAGCCTGGGTCGTGCCCGGTATCAGCGATGACCAACGCATGGCTGTGGACGGGGCTATGTGCGTCGGCCGAACCGAAGATGGCGGCCAGACCTGGACAGAACTGCGCAATGGCCTGCCGCAGCAACATTGTTATGACATCGTCTTTCGCCACGCCTTGGATATCCGCGGCGAAACACTTGTTTTCGGCACCACCACCGGGAACCTATTCTTGAGCGAAAATCGGGGTGATAACTGGCATTCACTAGGCAACTACTTTCCGCCAATTTACTCTGTTCGCTTTGCCTAAATAATTTCACCTGCCACCGGTGTGGCTCGATTGATGGTTAAGGCAAGGGATCCTTGGAAACCTGGTTCTTCGACCGGCGGCGCGAACCTTCGGCTCTTCCTGCCGATGAGCGATAAAAAAATGACACGCACCAAAGCTTGAGCCATTAAATGGCTCCTTATTCAAAAGGGGGAACACATTGTTTGATCAATCAGTAGCATACCTAGCGCAAGCAGACACATTTGCCGTTATTGAGTTTCTGGATCAGCAGGAAGACCGCCTCAAAGTTGCCGGTACCTATGACGAGCTGGTCAGACATCTCTACTGGAAAGAGAAAAATGTACCGGACATGGTAGCTCTGGCACGGGCCGGCATTCAATACGGGCTCAACGCCGGAACGGCCGTGGCCGATGAAGATGTCGAACTGGCCCTGCAACTTAGAAGCAAGGCCAAAACCATCGCCTATAACCTCGCCTCCTACACCTGGCGTGGCTGGGACGAACCGGGTATCAGCCTCGATGAGACCAACCAGCAATTTGGCCTGGAAGCGGCCCATACGAACCTGCGCCTCGCCTTGGAGCTTGATAAAGGAGATATGCGCATCTCCCGCGCGCACTGGATGGTTGGCGCGCAGCTCTTGGCCGCTGGAGATATGCCACGGGCGCGCGAGAGCTTCCAACTTGCATCCATATACGGTGCCAGGGCGCAAGAAGAGACGGATGAATTATTGGCCAGGGGCTACGTATTGCTCGTGGAACTCCTGCAAGATTCTGAAAATGCTTCACTCCAACAGGCAATGGCCCAGGTGAAACGCCAACTGGCTCAGGTCGAACACGGCCAGATGTTCGTCGACCAGCTAGAGACCGCCTGGCAAGTATTCAATATGCCTTCTACCATAGGCTTGGCTTCTTCATTGTAGGCGCGATTCCCGATGCCAATGGCTTGGGAAAGCCGGACATAATCATGGCCAAACGATTAAGCGGCTAATTTTCACCCCTTACTTGAAGGTTGATGCTATCCCAAATCAACGGCCGTCTTGATCACGCTTGCCACGTATTCCCGGTAACAATCTAAGATTGCGTGAAAAATGGGGCCGGGACGGCCGTTGCCCACACGCTGCCCCTTTATATTGACAACCGGTACAATCGCCTTGGACGATCCACTGATCGCTGCTTCCTCCAGTTCTGATATTTCATCGCGATGGATCGCTTCCAAACGCAGCCCTAACTCCAATTCCGGCAATAAGGAAAGCACAATCTTACGTGTAACCCCTTCCAGCACACCCCGCCCTGAAGTCCATACAACGCCGTCGCGCACGGCCCAGAAGTTGCTCTTTGTGCCTTCCAAAATGTAACCCTTATCGTCCAGAATCAGATGCTCGTAATGTTGCTGGTTTTCGCGGGGAAGGTATCGGTGCCTTTGTTGGGCGAAGTCTGCGGTCTTAGCCCGCGCCAGCTCGCGTTGAAGAGTGGGAGCGAAGTCCACGCCAACCCCTTCCTCATAATACCGGGCTGGTACAGGCTTGAATGGCTTTAAGGCGATCAATACACGGCTGTCCGTCCCCAGTTGGCTGGCCGCCTTCGCCAGTACATCAAAGCGCACCCGCGCATTCTGACCCGGGAAAGAGGTCACCACCTCGTGCAAAACCTGGCGCAAGCGCGCTTCGTCTAACGCATATTGCCAGCCTAGAAGTTCCATCGAAAGCCGCGTCCTGGCAATGTGCGCCTCCAGGTCTAGGAATTTATTGTGTTCAAAGGTACGCAGCGCAGAATACACACCTGGCGCTAAACCGGCGTATAGATCGGCAAAGTCTGTTGCCTCCTCTGGAGCTTCCAGCGGTTGCGCCCCTTTCTCGGTGACTGCATAGAGACGAAAATCGCCCATGGTCATATTGTAGCCAAAGCTGGACAGGTTTCAATACCGCTATGCGAATTCTCTGGCCCAATGTAAGATCCTGTACAAGCGATGCGTCTTTACCATGAAGCCTGACTTTACGCCCTAATTACCAGGAGAATATGATGACCAATTCCAATTTCCCGTCCCTTGCCCTGGCGGATTGGCTAGCAACTCGCGACACAATCGCCGTTTACACCCAAGTTATAGGCAAAGTCCGCCGCGCGCTCACGCCGCACCAAAAACATTGGTGGCATGTCAGTCTACGCGTCGCCGCCACTGGACTGACGACCACGCCTATCCCTGCGGGCGATAAGACCTTCGAACTGCTTCTCGATTTTACCCACCATCGCCTGCTGATCACAACCAGTCACGGCCAGAGGCGTGACTTTCCTCTTACCGGACAATCGGTCAAAGACTTCAAAGATCAAACATTGGCTTTGCTGTCCGAGCTTGGTTTCGAACCGCAAATCGATCACACCCTGTTTGAAGATGATTCAGCGGGCACCTACGATGAAACGGCCGTATTTAACTTTTGGCAGGCGCTTTCGCAAATTGACGCAATACTTAAGGAATTTAAACACGGCTTCCGTGGAGAAAGCAGTCCCGTGCAATTATGGCCCCATCATTTTGACCTGGGTGTGAATTGGTTCTCCGGTCGATTGATACCAGATCAGGACCCGGATGATCCCGAATGGTCAGATGAACAAATGAACTTTGGCTTCTCTACCGGTGATGGCGGCATTGCCAACCCCTACTTCTACATCACTGCCTACCCCGCCCCCGCAGGCCTGACAGACACCATTTTGCCCGAAGGCGCCTACTGGCAAACCGAAGGTTGGACAGGCGCCGTTTTGCCTTACGAAACGCTGGTCGACCACAACAACGCCAAGGCGCATCTACTCGATTTCCTACGCACAGTGCACCAGGCCGGTTCAGAACGTATGCGTGACTCTTCTAATTAACCCTAGCGAATCAACCGCCCCAACAAACTCATCACCACCTCCCGGCTTCGCCCATCCACATCCAACGCCGGATTCCATGCGGAAAGCGAGACAGCAGCAACGCGACCCGAATCTGCCAGGCGATCAAACACGCGTCCTAATACGGCTGGCGATGGACCTCCCTCCGTGGGATAATTCATCGCCGGGGCGTCCTCATTATTGATCACATCGGCATCAAAATGCACATAGAGTGGGCCTGCTGGAAGTGGATATTCGAGCAGCATAGATACATCCGCCAGATGGATTATGGCCGACCGCTCGACATTATCTCTTTCCCCCGGGTCCAGATCCCTCGCGTCAGTCAGCACCACCTGCGGCTCTGGCAGAGAAGTCAAGCCTACACCCTGTCCCATCGTCTGATCGCCCAATCCCACAAGCATTGCCAGCGGCATCCCGCCAAGAAAACCGCTGGGAGTCGTTGCCCAGGTATTAAAGTCGCCGTGGGCATCAAACCAGATCAGGGTAGGGTTCAACCTCGCCTGCTGCAAGCCGGCCAGCACACCAATCGTCGTACAACAGTCACCGGCAACACTTACCGGGCGCTCTCCGGCTTGCACGGCCGTCTTCACCATCTCTGCCAACGGGCGGTACAAAACCACCATCCTTTCCTGCGCTTCGCCTTGGGCCAATTCTGGCTTATTGCTCCACCAATCCTCACTGGTCAAACCCTCCAAATCAGGCAAAGCTTGGTCCAAGAAAAATGGGGTTAAGATCATTCTGTTATTCATCATACCTCCGCGAATACGGTCTTGTAACCTGCGAAGGCACCTGCCAAACGGCAAGAAACCCATCCTGCTTAAGGAACTTGCAGGCTAAAGAGCCATTATTGAAAAAATCCGAAACGACGAAAAATTGGATGTAAGCTGCCTTCTGAATTCACAATAACATAGCCAGTTCCAATATTATCGTCATCGTCCGTTGGATTCTCCACTACATCATTTTGACTGTCAATATAGACCCAGAATGGGTGCGGATTCCCTCTACCACCTCACTTTCCAAATGCCCTGCTGCATCCTTTGCTGTTAACGGTATCATCTCTCTAGCCTTAATCTCAGAATAACCGCTGCCGGCCACGACTTTGGTGGGTCACCACTGATTACTGCTCACTGGTTGTCGGTAAAGATTCACTGCCTCCACAAACCCCTTGGCTCTCTCCTTCTTGTGGCCTATACTTCTAGATATGAACCTGATAATGATCCGCCACGGACAAAGTTATGTAAACCTTAAAGATTGGGAAGGGGGCAATACAGACGAGCCCCTAACGGAGCTGGGCCAACGCCAGGCAGCCGCCTTGGCAGCTTGGATGCCCAAGCATATCCCGCAAATCGATGTACTCTACTGCAGCACCATGATGCGTGCCCGTGAAACGGCCGAACCCCTATCTGCGGCATATGATATGCACCTTATTTGCGACGACCGTCTGCGCGAGGTTGGCAACAACCGCCTCGACCATATAGCCTGGCCTAGCGACAACCTGCCAGAATACAGTGACTTCTGGGGTAGTGAACGACCGTTCTCCTCTATCACCCCTGAACGAGAGATGGGTGAGAGCCTCATGCATTTCCGCGTTCGGGTCGGCAATTTCATCGAGGAGCTTATAGACAGACACCGAGAGCAAACCATCGTCACCGTTTGCCATGGAGGCGTGATTGAAACCACCTTTGATCACGTCTTTAACGTGGGCCCTTGGCGTCGCTGTGAGGTCTGGAGCCACAACACCGGCATCACCCGCTTCGAACTCGTCGAACATCCTACCCGGGAAACATGGCGTCTACACTATCACAGCCGCACAGAACACCTGGTAGGCGTCACCAGGTAACCACCGCATTACAACTACAATCAGGATGGGTCAGATCAGACCTGTCCTGATAACTAACAACTGTTCACTAATT
>JAACFF010000408.1 GCA_009937635.1 Chloroflexota bacterium | reverse complement strand
GCTGAATCGAAGGCGAAGATATTGTGGTAAGTCTGGCCCAATTTCATAAGCGTTCGCGCGGCCAGCTGATGATTTCCTTTTTGTTTAAGAAATATAAGGGTTTGTTCATAAGCCTCGATGGCTTCATCATAGGCATAGAGTTCGCGGGCAGCATCACCGGTCGCTAACAAATAGGTGATTGCCTTATCCCCATCACCCGCTTCGGCAAAATAGCGCCCTAATAACGGTGTAAATTCTTCACGTCGCTCAGGGAAGCGCCCCTCCAAGGCCAGGGCCACCTGTCTCTGGTAATGTTGGCGACGTAAGGTGCTGAGATTGGATAGCAAGGTTGAATGGATGAGGGCATGGGTGAAAGTGAAACTGGGCAATGCGCCAGGAGTTGACAGCGGCGCTTCTTCGATGAGTTGGGCGCTTTCGGCCTTTTCCAGAACGTCGATCAACGACATCTTATCCGATTCAGTTACGGCGGCAAGCAGCTCAAACTCGAATTCCCTGCCCAACAGAGCCGCCATCTGCAAACTGTTCTGTTCGTTTGCCGATAGTTTGCCCAGTCGTGATTGGATGGTCAAGTGCACACCTTGGGGGATCTCCAGATCTTGGACATCTTGCGGCCGCTGCCATCGGCCGTCTTCAAAATACAACTTCCCTTCATCAACTAGCGCTTTGCACACTTCTTCCACAAAAAACGGATTGCCCTCCGTCTCACGATAAATACCATCCAGGAATTCAGGCGTTACTTCCTCGGCAAAAAGCGTCGCCAATAGATCCTGGGTCTGTTTCTTGTCAAGGCGGACCAGTTTGACGCGCACAGCCAATCGCTCCCGGTTTAAGGCAAGTAACAATTCCTGGAAGGGAAAGGCCTCATCTAATTCGACTTCCCGGTAAGTGGCCACAACCATCGCCTGACGGCGATTTAAGCGGCGGGCCAGGTAGCCCAGCAAGGCTATGCTGCCGCTGTCCGCCCAATGGGCGTCCTCGACGATCAGCAGAAGCTGTCTGTCGGCAGTCAGCGCGCCGAACCAGGTGATCATACTTTCGAAGAGACGCTGCTGTTCCGCTTCCATCTCCAACTGTTCATTGGGCAGGATATCGGGAAAACGGAGCCTCAGCTCAGGAGCCAGGGTCAGCAAATCAGCCATCACTGCTTGGGGCAGTTCCAGGTTGAATCCATCTTCCAGGGAGCGCTGGACCATCTGGGCGATGGGACCATAAGGTCTTCTTTCCTGGGCATAACAGGCGCCAAGCAAAGTCTTCGCCCCAGAGAGTTCAGCGTAGGTTATTAGCTCTTTCACCATGCGCGTCTTGCCAATGCCCGGTTCACCGCTTATTAGCAGCATTTGGCCATCGCCCACCTTGGACTTCTCCCAAAGCGCTGCGACCTCGGCAAACGCTTCTCCTCGTCCCACCATCCGGCCCCGCACCAGGCGGTTGAGCTGGCTGCTCGATGCTGGTTTGTATTCGATAGGATCAAGAGAAAGGTTGGTCAAGGTTTGGCTCACAGCTTCGGCCGTTTCGGGGCGGTCTTCGGGTCTTTTGCTCAAGAGTTGGATGATCAACTGGTCCAGAGCCGGGGGAATTTGCTCGTTGTAGGCGCTGGCGGGCACGACCGGCGCGTGCAGGTGCTGGGAAATGACGGCCGTTATGTTATCAGCCTCAAAAGGTGGCCGTCCGGCGCTCATTTCGTAAAGCATCACCCCCATAGCATAAAGGTCCGAGCGTGGGCTGGCTTCCTGGCCAAGAATGATCTCTGGTGCTATATAGGAGACAGTACCCATGAAGGCGCCTTGCTCAGTGACCCGGGTTTTACCGGATATCCGCGCCAGGCCAAAGTCCAACAGCTTGATCATGCCGTTAGGCGTAACGGCCACATTTTCTGGCTTCAGGTCGCGATGGATGATACCCTGGCCATGGGCGGCTGACAGCGCGTCACAGATTGCTTTGAACGCATCAATGATCTGGCCGAGATCTTGAAGTTTGGTTTCGTGCAGAGTCTGACCCTCGACCAGCTCCATGACGATGAAGGAACTTAGACCTTGCATGCCGGGTAGCCCAGCTTTGCTGGGCCACTCTGACTGGCCAATGTCGTGTACGGAGACAATGTTAGGGTGGTTTAGGCGGGCCGCCGAGCGGGCCTCCTGCAAAAATCTGGCTCGCCCCTCAGTGCCCAGGCCCGTTGCTGATACAAACTTAATGGCTACCGGTCGTTCCAACAACGTGTCCTCGGCGCGGTAGATGACGCCCATGCCCCCTCCACCCAATATCTCATGCAATTCGTAACGTCCACCAATGACGGTGGGAAGATGATGGTTGGTCAAAGTTTCCTCCTGGATTAGGCCATCCGTTTGTGCAAGTAAGATGGCGTAACGGCCATCGTACAATCTTTCTGGCTCTTGTCAACATTGTGTGTTGGTGGCTCATGCAGATTGTAGAGAATCTTGTCCCTTTTCGCCCCTAAACCAACCGTCTATGTGACCGATTATGCTCACTCCCCTACAAAAAACCGGGTGATGAGTGCATTGACCTGCTTTGGTTGCTCCGCGGCCATCAGATGCCCTGCATCTACTACCTCGACGCGGACATTGAGGTTAACTTGCACCAACCCTCGGGCCTTTTCATGATCGCCAACGAGATTATCTCCCTTGCCAAATACAAACAACACGGGTACGCTCAAGCTCTGTCGCGCTTCCGCTGTAAGCGGCATAGGCGAAACTTTGGCCGGGTTAAGTCCGGTCATAATCAGGTGGAACCATTCCCCAAATTCTTCTGTCAAGTGGGGACTATCGCTAAAAGCCCAACGAAATGTACGCTCCTGAACAGGCTTGAGTGGGAAAAACTGGGCAAACATTATCCTGATGATCGACTGTGTGGCGCCAGCGTAACCCATCGGTCCCAGCAGGGTCAACTTCTCCACACGTTCCGGGAAGTGAAGCGCGTAATTACTACCAATGAAACCGCCTTCGGAGGCGCCAACAACATAGGCCATATCCACCCCGAGTTTGTCAGTTATTTCGGCGTATAGTTTGGCCTGGTCTTCACCAGTTTTCATAATATGGTGTTTTTGACAAACTAAAATGGGTTCTTCCGCACTTTGCGTGAAGACGGTGGTAAAGTAGCGAGTTGAGAGATAATTCAGTCATTTTCAAACAGGAGTCCAAAAATGATCGAATTATTCTTCCCTGAAGCAGCACAACTGGTAATTGAAGACGTTCAGATGCTGGGAGAAAAGCTTTATACTTATGCCAGGGGCAGGTCGGTAACGGCAAAATGTCCTGTATGTCAGACTCAGAGCGACAAGACACATTCTCGCTATCAACGTCATCCTCAGGATTTGCCATGTTTCGGTTTCCGGGTTCAACTGCACATCATAGTACGGCGCTTCTTTTGCCAAAATGATCGTTGTGGTCGTCTGACATTCGCTGAAACGTTTCCTGAATTGCTGGGCTATAAAGCGCGACGAACCCAACGGCTAAGCCGGCAACAGCTAACTGTGGCATTTGCTGTCAGTGGTGAATCCGGACGCTGCCTCCTTTCATCACTGGCGATGCCCCTGAGTGGGGACAGCTTAATTCGCGATATTCGGCGGGCGCCCGGCGAGAAGATGGTGACGCCACGGGTGTTAGGGATTGATGACTGGGCCCAGAGACGAGGGCATACGTATGGCACGATCCTAGTTGACTTGGAGTCCAGGCAACCAGTGGATCTGTTGAATTCTCGAGAAGCAGAAGATGTCACTGCCTGGTTGAAGCAACATCCAGGGGTGGAAATCATCAGCCGAGACCGAGGCCATGACTATGCTAAAGCGGCCAGTGATGGTGCGCCAACAGCGCAGCAAGTGGCTGACCGCTGGCATTTACTGAAGAATTTGCGGGAAGCTGTGGCTACCATGCTCAGTCACCAGCCAGCTGCATTGGCGGCTGCAGCCGAAGTGGATGAAGGTGAAGAAGTTGGCAATGGTGACACGAAAGATATAGAAGGAGGACAAACGACCGTAACTGCTGAATCAATCGAAGCGATTTCAGCGTCGGTCCAGCAGCCAACCACGAAAGCGGAACGAGACCAAGCTGCTCGTCATGCACGACGGCAAGCTAGGTTCGAAATGATCAAACAACTGCATAAGAAGGGGTATTCAAACCGCGCCATTGGTCGACATTTAGGCATGTCTCCGCGAACAGTGCGCAAATGTATTGAGGCGGATGTATGCCCCCAATATTCGACCGGTCGTGTCCGACCTAGCAAATTAACACCTTGGTTACCTTATCTGGAAGAACGTTGGCAAGCTGGGTATACCAACGCTAACCAACTATGGCGGGAAATCGAAGCCCAAGGGTTTGCTGGTAGTCGCGGTCTTGTCTCTCGTTGGGCAGCCAAGGAACGAAAGTTGCTGCCCCAATCAACGCAATATGTCGCCAACAACCGCGGGAAGTGCGCCCCAAACTAACCAAGCAGACCCGACCTGTCCCCTGGTCACCTCCGCGAGCATCCTGGATTCTTGTCAAAGATCGCTCCCAGCTTAATGAGCAGGAAAAGGCAGCCTTGGAACGAATGATGGCGGCTGATAAACAGGTAGAAGTTACGGCTCAGTTGTCTGAACGATTTGTCAAAATGGTCAAGCAGCAAGAATCGGACAAACTGGAACAGTGGCTCAAAGATGCTGTAGCTTCTAGTGTGCGTTCACTTATCAGTTTTGCCAATGGGATTCGCCAAGATTATTCGGCCGTTCATAATGCCTTATCGTCGATTTGGAGCAATGGCCAGGTTGAAGGGCAGGTCAATCGACTAAAGTTTATCAAGCGAATTATGTGCGGTCGTGCCAACTTCGATCTGTTACGCAAGCGTGTCCTTTATCGGCCGGTGACAATTTGATTTCACGGAAAACGCGGAAGAACCCAAAAATGTCCCCAAACGATCATCTAAAATGTCCCCACCAGGGTCAAAAAAAGCCACCCTTGCATACATAATCAGCAATCAAACGGGAGGAGGGAGCCTCGCTTTTGCCTACTTTTGGGATGTTGTTGGCGAATTAAAAACAGGCCGGAGCCAATTGGGCAAAGCGTGATTTCGGTGTCTTTGACAGCATCGGAAGGGCATCACGCCACGGCACTCTGCAGCTCAATTCGTTTTGATTTCGATAACTTTGGCGTCAATGGCCTCCTGCCCGTGTAACCGCGCCACAGATATGCGGTGATGGCCGTCCATTACAAAGTAGTCGTTTCCTATCTTATAAAGCTCCACTGCCGGCAAACCAATATGCAGATAGAACGCTTTTGCCACGTTTATCCAACGAAGGGTACTATGCACATT
>JAACFF010000081.1 GCA_009937635.1 Chloroflexota bacterium | reverse complement strand
ATCTGGGAACTCATCCAATTCGCTGAGCACAGACACGGCCGAGATTGGATTACAACAAACATTGGACAGCGCCACCGCAGCAACGGCCGAAGCCCTCGAAACCCCGATCATAGTTACCTCAACCCCACGGCCCACCAAAGAACCTGGTGTCGTCGATGAAGCGGTCTCTAATGTAGCGGACGCTACCAACCTTGATCAAGTCACTTTCCTCGGCCTTTCAGGAGAAGATTGGATCAATCTCGTGGTTTCCATTATTACCATCGCAATTGGTTACCTTCTCGTCAACCTGATTTTTATGCGTATCCTGCGCTGGTTGGTGCGTAAAACGCCCACAAAATTTGACGATGACTTTTTAGATACGATCCAAGGTCCGTTACGCTTTTTTGTACTGGTCCTCTTCTTCCAAATAGCCATCCTCCGTCTGACCTTCTTGGACGAGGACTTGGTGCGCATTCTTGACAAGCTCTTCTTTGTCCTTTACCTATCAATCCTCTTTGTAATCATCTGGCGCTTGATCGGTTTTACATTGGATTGGTGCCGGGATCACGTTACTCCTGAGGATGAAGATCAAGAAGCGCGTAGAGAGAAGACCTTACCCTTGATCAGACGGGTACTCCATATCATATGGATCGTTATTGTCTTTACGATGGCCCTCAGTTTTTGGAATGTCAATGTTACGGCCTTTATCGCAATCATCGGTATCGGCGGTCTTGCCCTTTCTCTGGCGGCCCAGGATGTCATTAATGATTTTATCAACGGCTTCCTGATCTGGCTCGATAGGCCCTTCCGCATTGGCGACCGCATCGAGATCCAGGGCAAAGAAACCTGGGGCGATGTGACTGATATCGGGGCGCGTACCACACGCATTCGCACGCGAGAAAATGTTATGGCCATTGTGCCTAATTCGGTCATCGGTAAAAATCAGGTGATTAACTTCACCTATCCCGATCCCACATTTCGCACCGAGATCGAGTTTCAACTCGATTATAAAGAAGATTTAAATAAAGTACGGCGGGTTGTCGTAGAGGCTGTACGCAGTGTGGAAGGAGTCATTGAAGATGAGCCGGTAGATGCCTTATTTCGGGATTTTGGCCGATCAACTATCATTTTTCAGGTGCGTTGGTGGATCGATTCTTACAATGATACTTTCCTGATTACTGATGAGGTAAACAGCGCCATATTAGATTCTCTTCGCGAAGCTGGAATCGAAATAGCCGTACCCATTCAAGAAATCAGAGGGGTAGGAGCATAAACAAGGAAACGAGAGATGAATAATGGAGGTGAAAACGAACTGAAACGAGCAGCATACGAAATTTTCATTTTAACGCTGACGCTCTTGTCTCTATTCAACCTGGGTCTCATTATTTTTGCGAATAATGAAGACATTGTGCAAGTTGCCTACCAGATCAATTTGCTACTGAGTTTATTATTCTTTCTCGATTTCTTGTTCCGGCTGCGCACGGCCGATGTGAAAAGAGAATACTTAATTAAGCAGTATGGTTGGCTGGATTTTCTGGGCAGTTTGCCTATTACGGGTGCGAGCCTGGCGCGGTTGATGCGCCTGTTTCGAGCGACAAACGCTTTACGCAAAATAGGAGCGCGGGAAGTGCTGCGCCAAGTAGCGGCCAATCGCGCTGACACAGCACTAATCGTCATCGGCATTTGTGTCGTTTTTCTGTTGGAATTTGGCGCTATCTTCGTTTTACAAGCAGAAAGCAGCGCCGTTGATGCCGAGATTACCACGGCTGATGATGCGTTATGGTGGGTATTAGTGACGATTTCGACGGTGGGATATGGGGATTATTACCCCGTGACAGAGGCCGGGCGGTTTGTGGCGATATTTGTGATCGTTGCTGGGGTGGGTGTCTTTGGGACATTATCCGGGTACCTAACGAACAGTTTCTTAGGACAGAAAGAGGAAGTTGAAGATGTAAAGGAGGTGCCAATTAACGAAAAGCTCCTGGTGGAAATCAAGGAGTTGCGGCAAGAGCAGGTGAATGTGAGACGGGAACAAGAAGAGGCAAAGGCCGTGCTCCTGGCACGGTTGGATACGCTAGAAAAACTATTGCACAAATAATGAACGTTAAAACCCAAGCTGCCGATTCTTTGACTGTGTATGAACTGTTTATCCTGGCAATCACTTTGATTGTCATGGTACTGTGGCTCATTTTCTTTCTTTTCTCCATTGATTCGCAAACAAAGAGCATCACAATCGTCTTGGATTCTGCTCTCTGTCTATTTTTCCTGGCAGATTTCCTTTATTGCACCTATCGTGCCGAAAACAGGCGGCACTATTTCTTACACCGTGGCTGGTTGGATTTATTAGGCAGTGTTCCAGTGCTGCTAATTTTACGACCGTTCAGGTTAGCGCGGGCCATTCAGATCATTAAGAAGATTACTCACTCTGGTAAGCACGGCGTCTGGAACCTATATCGTTCAGATATTTCAAGTAGCGCTTTTTGGACAATCTTGCTGTTAACCGTATCAATGCTTATAACAGCCAGTTTATTAATACTCCACGCAGAAATGCAAGCAGTCGATGCAACGATTACCAGCAGCGGAGATGCATTATGGTGGGCGATTTCAACTGTAGCCACGGTCGGGTATGGCGATGTCGTTCCGGTAACTGACAACGGCCGCAGATTAGGGGCCATCTTGATGACCCTTGGTGTGATGTTTGTGAGTGTGCTCACCAGTTATATAACAACCAAACTTTTCATTCTAAAGGCGCAAACCAAGCCCAAAATAGATGAAAAAAACAGACCGATCATGAAGCGATTTGACCAACTGGAGCAGGAATTGGCGGAAATGAAACAACTATTGGCTGAACAAGCAGATCGTAAGTAAATGATGGCAGTTGATGCTTAGGAGATTTTGAAATGGAAGAATCTGTGGCTCTGGTCGCCGTTCTTCTCTGTATTTTAATAGCGGCGGCGATATCTAAACGCATCCAGGGCACCATCATCACCTTGCCCATGATCTACACCCTCCTGGGGCTGATCCTCAGCAGCCGCGCCCTGGGCCTCATCGAGCTGGGCCTGGAGGACGAGCTGATCCGCATCATTGCCGAGGTGACGCTGATCCTGGTCCTGGCTACTGATGCTTCGCGCATCAACGTACGCATGCTAATTCGCGATCACTCCCTGCCGCAGCGGTTGCTGGTAATTGGGCTGCCATTGATGATGATCATTGGTACTCTCGTGGCGGCCATGCTGTTTATCGATTTAACTTTTTGGGAGGCGGCCGTATTGGCCATCATCCTTACCCCTACCGATGCCAGCCTGGGCCAGGCCGTAGTGTCTAACCCCAAGGTGCCGGTGCGTATTCGCCAGACGTTGAATGTCGAGAGTGGACTGAATGATGGCATCGCCATGCCCTTTTTGCTCTTGGCCCTTTCTTTGGCCGCCTCCGAGCAGGATCCACTCGGTCCCAGCTACTGGCTTAGCCTGGCACTCGCACAAATCGTCTTTGGCATATTAGTAGGCTTAATCATCGGTTTTCTCGGTGGCCGTTTCGTCGAGTGGGGCCAGAAGAGCGGCTGGATGTCCAAGGCGTTCCAGAAAATCAGCTTGATCACCCTGGCACTACTGGCCTATGGGGCGGCCGAATTGGTGGATGGTAACGGGTTTATTGCCGCTTTTGTAATGGGTATGACGGCCGCCAATACAACTAGAAAAGAAGAAACCGAGAGCCTCTATGAATATGCCGAGGTAGAGGTTCAAGGCTTGATGATGCTGACCTTTATGATTGTTTTCGGTCTGGTCATGCTGCCGCTAGCCCTTGATGAGTTTAATGGTCTCATGCTCTTGTACGCCGTTTTGAGCCTGGCTCTCTTTCGGCTGTTGGCGGTGGGCGCAAGCCTGATCCGCACAAAAGTGAAGCCAGTGACAACCGGGTTTATCGGGTGGTTTGGACCACGAGGTATCGCTTCAATCCTCTATATTTTTACCGTCCTTGATGAAGATTTGGCTGGAGAAACGCTGATCTACAACATCGTCATGTTGACGGTGTTGATCAGCATCTTCGCCCATGGCGTGACGGCCGCGCCGGGCGCCAAATGGTATGCTAAGCGTGTCGAAGGTGTCGTGGAATCCGAAGGCACAGAGATGCAGGAAGTTCCCGAGATGCCGGTCCGTGGAAACGCGCGCCTGGAGGGCTAAATGGACGTTGAGCAAATGACAGCTCTCTAGCGAAAACTGATCGATGAGAATCCCGATTCATTACATTAATGACTGTCTGCCTGGAGTTTGACTTGTGGATAATGAAACTGACGAATTAACGACAACGGGCTTGCGCGTTCCGCGCACCGTCCTGATCAGCGACCTTATCGCCGGATTGGTTAATGCTGTTGTGTCGATTCCAGGAGGCATCGCCAACGGCGTTCTGGCGGGCGTCAATCCCGTGTACGGACTATATTCCATGATGGTGGGAACGCCAATAGCAGCCCTGTTCACTAGTTCCGTCATCATGAATGTAGATGCTACCAGTGCAACTTCATTGGCCACTCTGGACGCTTTGGCCAGCATTCCAGAAGAACAAGAATTAGCCTATCTTGTCGTATTGGCGCTCCTGGTTGGGCTGTTAATGACCTTATTTGGTATCTTGAAATTAGGTTCGCTGGTTCGTTTTATTTCCAATTCTGTCATGACTGGTTTTCTTAGCGGCCTTGGCATTCTGACTATATTGAGTCAGGTGGGTGATCTAACTGGATACGCCAGCGACGCTGAAGAAAAGGTGTTTCAGACAATTGATACCATCATCAACTGGCAGCAGATCGATTGGGCCACATTCGCTGTTGGGTTGGTAACCATAATCTTGATTGTAGTTCTCGACAGAACAAAATTTAGCAACTATAGCTTCGCCGTGGCCCTGATCACAACGACAGCGTTGGTGGCTGTTTTAGGCCTGGAGTCGGTAGCTGTAGTGGGCGACAGCGCTTCCATTCCCCGTTCATTACCGTCACTGAACCTGCCGGACCTCTCGTTGATACCAGCGATATTTACGCCGGCGCTTGTCATCGCCATCATTGCTTTGGTTCAGGCGGCTGGTGTCAGCCAGAGCATACCCAATCCTGATGGTGATTTCCCCGATCCCTCCGGCGATTTTCGAGGTCAGGGAGTCGCCAATATCGCTGTCGGTTTCACAGGCGGCATCTCGGTAGGTGGTTCAGTTTCCGGGACAATTCAAGTGCAGAGTATTGGTGGCAAGTCCCGCTGGGCCAACATATTTACCGGTGTGTTTGCTACGTTGTGTGTCCTGCTTATCGCGCCATTAATTGAGTTTATCCCAATGGCAACTTTGGCTGGGACACTGATAGTGGTGGGTGTGCAGATGATCAATGTGCCGCGTATTGAAACAGTGTGGCACACGGGTTGGATTCCCTCCACCGTCATGATCATCACTCTTGTAATTACCCTCTTTGCACCTTTGCAATGGGCTGTCGGTGTTGGGGTAGTACTTCACATGATCATGTTCATTTATCAGTCGGCCGAAGCCGTCCAGATCAGGCGTGTTGTCCCTCAGCCTGACGGCACTTTCATTGATGATGATGTCCCGGAAGTGCTGCCAAGTGGCGAGATCGTGGCGCTGCTACCGGTAGGCAGCTTATTCTTCGCCGGCGCCGCCGAATTTGAGGAACATCTGCCCGAAGTAGGTGAGGCGCAGCGCACCGTGGTGATAATCGGCTTGCGGGACCGAGATGAAATCGGCAGCACCTTTGTGCGCATTATCGAGCGCTATGCCAAGCAGCTCGACATGGAAGGAAATAAACTGATGCTGGCCGGCATGAATGAACGTATCATGGAGCAACTGGATAAAACAGAGTTAATGGAATTGCTGGGTGAGGAGGATGTTTTCCCGTCTGAGCCCCAGTACTTTGGGCCGCTTAAGAAAGCGTTGGCGGCGGCGAATGATTGGATTGAAGCTGAGGAGGATTATGATAAGGAGTAATCGATCTTATCCATAGCACCCTTCAAACCATAAAGAAAATCCTAGGTGCGAAAAATCAATCATTCCTAAGCGATTGGCGCTTAGCTAAACTAACCTAATTCACGTAGGCCAGAGTTGAAAAGACTCAAGTTCATACCTCATTTAATAGCGGATAAATTAATCATGATCCATGCGGCTGATCCACAAAAAGTCGAGAAGCCGAGGCTTAACCTACATGCGAAGAAGTTGACATAATTGATGCACAATACTGAGACCTGGAAAAATCTCCATTAACAGAAATCGTCGGAATAGTTTACGGCCGTCCTGCTCAGATGCCTGGACTTGTAGGGTATTCATTCATTTATTATTGCACTACTATGCGAAATAATCTAGCTACCCTACCCTGCCCCCTCTTGAAAGTATTTTTTTATAGATGCCTGTTACATGTCATTCTTGCGAAGGCGGGTATGATAGTTGTCTTCGCGGAAGGTGAAACCAATGAAGAAGATCGCTATACTGATGTGGGCAGTTTACGTATATCAATCCGTGTAATACGCTGATTTTGCGTGGATCCTGCGTAAACTGTTGAGTTCGTTATTGATTGTTGAACGTTAGGAGTTAGAAATGACCCATCCTCTTGTAACCCAACTGAGATTTGCCCGCTCTGAATTTCAACGCTGCCTGGCTGGTCTGTCCGACCAAGATGCGCGCACGCGCCTGAATCCTATGAACTGTATCAGCTGGATGATCGGTCACGTGGCCAACCAGGAGCATTTTTATTGGGTCTTTCTGGCTCAGGAAAAATCCGTCGCCCCCGGACTCAACGATCTGGTAGGTTTCGGCAAGCCCGCTACCACTCCACCCCTGGACGAGATGTGGGAAACATGGCAGCGGGTAACCACCACGGCCGATCCCTTCCTCGACACATTAACCACCAGCCAACTGGAAACATTTTTCCAACTGCGCGGCAAGGCGATGCGCGAAAGCATTGGCACCATGCTGTTGCGCAATGTCCATCACTACTGGTTCCACACCGGCGAAGCCCACGCCGTGCGCCAGCAGCTTGGACACGCCGACCTACCACAGTTCGTCGGTAATATGGCTGCGGCCGTATACAAACCTGAATAGCCTTTTCAAATGCCAGGCACTTCAGAAGTGCCTGGCATCTCTGAGTGCCTCTACTCCTTCCCCCGAACCAAGTAAATCCACGGCATACTAATTACCGTCACCAAGCCCTTGACAATAATATTGGAGAAAGCAATCGACCAGACTACGGGCCAGGGCAAAACACCACCAAAGGCGATAACGGAGAAAATAATCGAATCCAAGGGTACACTGACGGCGTTACTGGCCAAAACGCGAGTCCACTGCATCTTATGCCCGAAGCGCTTGACCCAGGCCTGGTATGTTTCCCCATCGATAAACTCGGCGATTATCTCGGCAATAATCGAGGCGGCGACAATGCGCCAGACAGGAGATAAGACGGCGACGAATTCCAACTGTGGGCCGACGAGCATATCTGGGGGTAATTGTCCGACCACCCAAAACAAGGCGGCCATCATTACATTGACGATCGCAGCCGTGATAATCAGCGTGCGTGCCACACCAATGCCGGCTACCTTGTGTACCATATCGCGCAAGGTAAAGGTGAAGGGATAGACCAGCGTACCCCCATCCACGCTAAATCCCCCGATGGATAAAATGCGCAGGCTGGCGATGTCGGCCAACATCTGTGCTGCTACGTAAAGAGAGGATACGACGGCAACAGCCCGCATTCCTGCCAGCTGAAAGGCCGGAAACTTTACTGTCTGTAATTTGTTTACGAGTGATGACATGTTTTGATTTCTTCTTAGAGGCAGGTTCTGCGACTGCCTATAATTTGGTTTTCCTCGAAGCAAGGTTGCCCATATTATTGCCTAGCACAGCTTTATAGGCTAATAACCTAGGCAACTGCTTCATTTCGGAATAGAGGAACTGAGTGGTTTTATCAAGAGAGCAGGTCCACTTCCCGGGCAACAGCGATGGCCTGAGTGCGGTTGGTTCCCTGGCGTTTGCTGTAGATATGGTTGTTTGAACGCATGTTCGATAATACGTTCAATGGCGGCGAGAAAACGACCACCCGCGGTTACGATTTTAGCCGAAATGAGATTGTCGCAGGTAAGCCCGTACTTGTTGCGCAGGTGACCCAAACCTTCTGCCCGACGTCAAATCGGCGGCTCCTGTAGCGGAGACAAGACCGGTTGGCACCACCAACCCATATTTTTGCGTCTCACGCTCGAGATTGCCAAGCGTTGCTCGGCCGCCCACGCGAATTCTGCCGGAGCCTTAACCCTCGTACAGTATGACCCAACTTGATCGTTCCCTTGCACCACTCAATCACAACCATTCTTTTGTATTAGCCCACCATTTGTGTCACAATTCGACCAAAGACTACCCGACTAATGACTACCAGACTAACGGCTACCCGACTAACCCCAGGAGCACCTCCATGACTCTGCACGAACTGGCGGGCAAACCTGCCCCACATGACCTGCTCGTTAATATCCCACGGCTCATGGTCTCTTATTACATTTACAGTCCCGATAACGAAGACCTGGCCCAGCGCGTTTCCTTTGGCACGTCTGGCCACCGGGGGACCTCTCTCAACCGCAGCTTTAATGAGGACCATATCCTGGCCATAGCGCAGGCGATTTGCGAGTACCGGCAAGCGCAGAGATACACCGGACCTCTATTTCTGGGGATGGATACGCATGCGCTGTCTGAAGCGGCACATGCGACGGCCATTGAAGTCTTTGCCGCCAACGGCGTTAATGTGATGATCCAGGTTGGTTCTGGCTACACCCCCACTCCAGTCATTTCCCACGCCATTTTGACCACTAACCGTGGCAAACAGAGCGGGCTGGCCGATGGCGTCGTGATTACCCCGTCGCACAATCCTCCAGGTGATGGAGGCTTTAAGTACAACCCTCCCAGCGGTGGGCCGGCCGGCACGGTCACCACCGAGGCCATTCAGGATCGGGCCAACGAGATTCTGACCGGCGCTCTGCAAGAAGTACGAAGAATGCCTTACAGCCAGGCTCTCAAAGCAGACACAACCCACGAGGTTGACTTTGTTATACCTTATGTGAGCGACTTGAAGAACGTCGTTGACATGGGGGCTATTGCAGCTGAGGGACTGAAAATCGGCGTTGATCCCATGGGTGGAGCGGGCATCGCCTTTTGGGAGCCTATTGCTGAGATGTATGGCCTGAATCTGCAGGTCACCAATCCTAATGAAGATCCTACGTTCTCCTTTATGACTGTGGACAAGGATGGTAAGATTCGCATGGATTGCTCCTCTCCCTTTGCCATGGCCAGCCTGATAAAACTCAAGGATCAATTTGATATCGCATTTGGCAATGATCCTGACTACGACCGGCACGGCATTGTCACCCGCAGCAACGGTTTGCTCAACCCCAATCATTACCTGGCTGTGGCCATCAATTACCTCTTCCAAAACCGCCCAGGTTGGCTTCCCACGGTGGCTGTGGGCAAAACATTGGTCTCTAGCTCCATGATAGACCGTGTAACGGCGTATTTGGGCCGTAGATTGGCCGAAGTGCCCGTTGGCTTCAAATGGTTCGTAGATGGACTTTTAGACGGCTCCTACGGCTTTGGAGGGGAAGAGAGCGCAGGTGCGTCTTTTTTGCGCCAGGATGGCACGGTTTGGACGACCGATAAGGATGGCATTATCATGGATCTGCTGGCGGCGGAGATTACGGCCGTTACCGGGCGGGATCCAGGTGAGCATTACCAGGATCTGGAGGCACAATTCGGTAGCCCCGTTTACGAGCGTATGGATGCTCCCGCCACGCGCCAGCAAAAAGACGTGCTGAAGAGCCTTGCCCCGGAAATGGTTACTGCCCTGGAACTGGCAGGTGAACCGATACTGGCCAGGCTGACCAACGCTCCGGGCAACAACGCCCCAATTGGCGGTCTCAAGGTAGTCACTGAGAATGGCTGGTTCGCCGCTCGTCCCTCTGGCACAGAGGAAATCTACAAGATCTACGCCGAGAGCTTTAAAGGCGAAAATCACCTACGTCAGATCCAGGAAGAAGCGCAGGCCATTGCCAGTGCCGCATTCCGCGCTGCCGGCCTCTAGCCCGCTATTGGCGGCTCCCTCGAGGTTATGATGCCCGCCTTCTCATCCTTATTACACAGGCGAACACGAAAATGTGCTTTCATGATCGTTCTCAATAAGTATGGCGTCATCATCGTCTGAGAGCCTTCCTAAGACAAAATCCACTTGAGATCTGCGAGCCCCAAGCTACCAAGGAAATGTTTGTCATAGCGTGTACGATCGTGTACGCTATGTGTATGCTATGCATCTTAGCGTACACGATCGTACACGTTCTTTATCGATTCTGTTGTTGTTAAAGCATGTACGATCGTGTATACTGCGATACATAGCATACACAATACGTGTACGATCATACACGTTATGATCGAAAATTAATGCGAGATTGCGCTGGCCAAAAAATGAAAAAGGGACGCTGGAATGGATTTTTCCATCCGCTTTTGTCAGCATCGATCTGCGTTCCAACTTCTGAGGAGATTGTTTGATGACTGCGAGTGTGTATACGGTAGAGAACCGCAAAGGGGGGGTGGCCAAGACGACTACGGCCGTTACCCTGGCTTATGGTTTGTCGGAACGGTTGTTAGAAAACGATGGTGGCCGGGTGTTGCTGGTCGATCTCGATCCTCAAGGAGATACGGCCCGCGCATTAGGGCTCAAGCCTGAAGGTCGATGCTTGAGCTATGTCTTAACCGGGGAAGGATCCCTGCGCGATAATATCATGCCCGCCGACCGTTCGGCCGACGGAGGCCCTTCGCGACCCAATCTATTTGTCCTGCCGGCCAGTGATAACCTGCGCAGCGCAAAAGAAACCTTACTCAGCCAGTTGACCGTCAATATGGTCATGGCTCAGATCCGTGGTAAAGGCAACGATAATGGTGTTGTGCCCATGGTAGAAATTCTGAATGATCGCCTGGGCCCCGCCAAACAAGTCTTTGACTATATCATCCTCGATTGCCCTCCCACGTTGGATATGCTTCAAGAAGCTGTACATAATTTCGCCGACGCGGCCATTGTCCCGGTCAAGGCTGATTTTCATAGCACATCAGCCGTTGGTCGCCATACGCGCAATATTCTGGATGATCAGGCGGGAGGTATTACCATTTCCATCAAAGCGGTTGTACCTACCTTTGTGGATAAACGCCTACGATTGACACGCAGCATGTTGGATCAACTGCAACGAACCTATGGCAACCTGGTAACTGAGCCTGTGCCCAATACGGTGCGCGTGGCTGAAGCGCCTGCTTCGGGCGGGCTTACCGTGATAGAATACGCCCCTGATTCGCCCGCCACTACTGCCTACCAGCATTTGGTTGACTTTGTGTATGAAGGATGAGGTGACTGATGAGTTTCGATGACCCGTTTGAGGAACTGGAGAAGGCGGAGCGAGAAGTCCAGCAGCAAAAGCGCCAGGGGAGAGCAAAGCGCAGCAACGCGCCTCAATTTGATGAAGCCCTTAAGCAAGTGACGTCTATCGACGTTGCCCGAGCTGCGCGCAAGAAGACCTTCCAGGGCAAGTACTGGCTGCGCACACTGCGTCTACCGCCTGAATATCAGGAATTGACGCGCCAAATCTTCCAGTTGGAACCCCGTGCCAGGTCACTGGCTGAAATCGAACGCTGGATTTATACAATGGGCTTACTAGCCTATTTTCAGGAGGGGAAACGGCCGTCATACAGCGAAGCCATCTCCCGCGATATCGATTTACCCCCAATATTTGACTGAACATAAAAATGAACAATAGTTCAATAATTAAAAACGCTCTATTTCCTAGAGAGGATTGCCGCTGCAAGCACATTTTCAACGGCGATGTCGGGTCGGGTTTCCCTTTCCCCTAACTTGGTCCGGCTGGTGGGTATTTCTGATGTTTCCGATCCAGTCGCCGATCATGGTCTTCGATACGTGCCCTCATCATAAGTTGGTTCCTGGCCAGCTGCAGCACAGCATCAGCCATACGTACCGCGCGGGCTTCGGGCGTGTCCTGCGCCATGAGATCGTCGAAAGTGGGATCGGCCGTTAGTCTCCCCTCCTGGAAGGCATGCCAGCGTACTGTTGCCGCTTCCCTTTGAAACTGTATCAGCTTCGGCCGGATCGCTTCGGCGACCCGGCTAGTTTCCACGCCGGATAGCCAGATCGGCACCAGGTCGACGCGGAGCATGCCCACGCGTTGCCTGCCGCCAGGGGTGATCATCATGATCGCCCCTTCATATCCTTCGGCTAGGATCTCGTTGCGCTTCATGCGTAGCACCTGACCACGCTGGGCCAAACCGAGCGCGTTGCACATATGGCGCACGGATACATAGACGCGACCACCTTCCAGTTGCACGGCCGTCAGTTCATCGCCGTAGAAATCGACTTGTTTTGTTCGATTGGCTGTGAAGCTTTTTCGTCACTCATTGAGCCATTATCTTATTAATTGAGGGAAGGTGCTGTTATAGCACCTTTTTTTGTGATCTGGCTATCTGGTTGTGGAGTAGGGGGGTCATCGCTATTGCCTTTGATTAAAGACCAAGCCCTCTTTCTAAGTGCGAGAGGTGGATGGTCAACCCGCCCCTGATAAGTAGTTCAGCTTGAGCAGCTTCGGTTAAGCCAGTGCGGGTGAAGACGGCATAATGGAATGTCCATCCTTCTCCCTCGTCAGGTAAATCGCGCCTGAGAAGAGGCGCTTTCTTTTCTACAAGATCGACTATCATTTGCGGTTCCACGGGTGTGAGGCTCCAATCACATGCACCTAATAGGATATCGCGTGTCCGCCAATTGATAGCCACGACGTCGACCTGCACGCGCCGGCTCCAATGGCCGCCTATCGCTTCGGGAACAAAAGGCAAATCGCTTGTAGCGCGACCACTTTGGGCCTGTTTCGCGATCCATTCTCTCGCCAATGTTTCGAAACCGATCTTGGTGAAGTCTGGCAAGTTGTTCAGGATATGTGCCACGGTTTCCTGAATTGGCCGCTGTAATTGTAGGTGGGGCGCTACAAAGCGGAAGTAAAAGCGAAAGTAGGGATCGCGCAGGTGGTAGCGTCCTCGTTTCGAGCGGCGTTGCTGCGCTTCAGTTAATGTGACCGGCAGACGACGTTCGACGAGTTGCAGTTCTATTAATCGCGAAAGATAAAACATTAAGCTGGTCCGGCTGATCGAACTTTCATTGCTGATGGCACTTAATGAACGGTGTCCATGGCTGATAGCGCGCAAGATTGCCAAATAGGAGCTGAGTTCGCGAAGCTCGTCATAGAGTAAGAGCAGGGGCTCTGCGAGAAACATGCTCCCTTCAGCCAACAGAACCTCTCTCAAGTTGTCGCTTAGCGATCGTTTGGGATCTAGCCAGGTCAAATAGGCCGGCACACCTCCCACCATGCTATATAGTGCAACCCGATCCGCACCGTCCCAGGCCGGAAAGAATTGGCGTAAAGTATGGAAGGGCAGGGTATGCAACTCCCAATTTCCGGTAAGCCGGCCGTACAGCGGGGAGTGAGGCTGCATCATAGATTCCATTGCTCTTACGTTCGAGCCGCAGAGTAGAAAGATCGTATTCCCATACGCCAACTGCTGATCCCAAGCATGCTGCAAGGAAACCAACATGTCCGGGTCTGCTTCAGAGGCGAAAGGTAGTTCGTCGAGGATGATGATCTGGCGTGACATCTCCTGCGCCAGATGAGATGCCAGCCAATTCCAGAATGCTGCCCAGCTATCCATGAATGGCGCTTCTGCTACCGGCGTTTTGGTTATCGCGGCAAAAAATTGCTTTCGTTGTAAGGCTGACGGTTCTCTGTCCGCTTGCCAATAAGTAATGGGGAGCCCACTGTATTCAACCCAATGTTGCAGCAGGGCGCTCTTTCCCACACGTCTCCGGCCATATAGCAATAACAACTGAGCTTGTCCGGAACTTGACTGGGTCAGAATACCGTTGAAATAGGCTAATTCTTGTTGTCGATCGATAAACATATCTGTATTTTATTGAGTTTGAACTATTATAGTGTAAACAATTATATAAATATTGGCCAAAATTGCGAATTATTCGTGCAAAAATACCCTCTTTTCACGCCTAAAGGCCATAAAACGTATATATAATTCCGATCGTCACTAAAAAAGTTGTTCTGCAGCCATCTACTGGCATTTGTGGCAAATTTGAAAGTTCTTTGCATAAAAGCCGACCCCGATTTGCCTGTCTAGGGATCCGGGCTGTAGATTTGGTATCAACCATCTGATTTCTATTTCATCATCAACATGGACTGGATCAGATCGTGCTGGCCATCGATCACCAGGATGGCCCAGCATTCCACAAACCAAGATGCTCTAATCTCAATTCAATTTTAGCCGAATCTACGACCAGCAATCTGAATGGAGAAAATACCGAGAGATTTGTCTACTAGGGTGTGCCCATGAAGCATTCTTGGTAAACAGCACATTCCGCATTTTGCGTTCGTTCCCTCGCCAGCCACTCCGCAGTCAGCTGGCTAACACTGCAGGCAGCAAACAGGTTGCAAAGGACTTGTTCGCTCGTGAGCTGCCAGCTAACCTTCTGCCGGTAGCCTGCAAATCTCTTAAATATATATAGTTTAAACTATAATAGAGTAAACTATTAATAATTAGCAGAGAATAGTGGGGAAAATCGGGTAAATAAGCTGCCGAGACCGGTAGACTGCTTCCAATAGGCAGATAGCCGCTTGCTGCCCACTAATCAGGTTGGATCGGCTGATGGGCATGAACAGCCGCATACGGCCGTTTTTGCGCAATAATCATTCTGTGATACATGTCACAGATTGGCAAAAGCGATCTGGATAGCCTTTAAGGAAACATAATGAACACCATGACTTTTTTGGAATTGGACTATAATTGTCAAGTGAACGTTCTCTAAAAGGAGTCTACCATGACGCGAAGTCGCAAACTGATTTTACCCTTAGGTGCATTGTTTGCTGTTATAGCTCTCGCCGCTATCGTAATGATGGTCCGTGCCAGTGCTGACGATTTGTTGCACCAATCGGCGCGGCTGCTGGCCGATGCTGTTGATGGCCATGCCCTGTTAACCTATGAGTTTGAAACGCCAGAGAAAGATGGCAGCGGGACAGTGGAAGTGTGGGGGCGCAAAAAAGTTGGCCCCAACGGCGAACCTGCCTTTCGCATTGTTGAAGTCCTGGATGAGACGGCTGACGGTGAAGATCGCATCGGTTCCATCGCCGTATCGGACGGCAACAAGATCTGGCTTTACCGACCACAAAAGAATACTGTTTATGTGGGCACCCTCGAAGAGCTGAAGGCGCGCATGAAGGAAGGTCATGGGGAGGAGCTGACGGGCCATGATTTTCCTGAATATGACGAGGCCGAAATGCCCCAGACGCCCGAGGAAGTTGTGGACTGGCTTTTAGAGCATTTTATGGCCGAACGGGCGGGCACTATCGATATTTACGATACAGCCGCCCACCAGTTGCGTCTCGTACCCATCCCCGAGAAGATGCCCGATGAATTCCGGGCCAATGGCGGCCTGTTCGATATCTGGCTGCGTACCAGTGACAGCGCCCCGCTGGCCGTTGAATTTAGCGGCGCGGCCGTTGGCTCGGGCAAGATCACCGCCTCTGTCTTGGAATTAAATCGGGGAATCCCTGACGAACGCTTTACCTTCGCCATCCCCGCAGACGCGGAGATAGTGGCCCTGGCCGATCTCGAACCTCCATCCCTCTCTCTGCAAGAAGCAGCCGACATCGCTTCCTTCGAAATGTTAACGCCTGGCCAACTACCGTCCGCAGCGCGGTTAGAGGGGGTCAATGAAGTTCGTGGCGCCATTGTACAGCGCTACCGCTTGCCTGATGGAGCTACTTTCTTTGTGGCGCAAGGTGCGGACGGCGCTGCCCAGGCGCCTGACAATGCCAATGGCGAACCGGTCACCGTTCGCGGCCTGACCGGAACCCTCTATCAAGATGACGGTGGCACGCGGAGCTTGCTTATCTGGAACGAGAACGGGATCACTTTCTCGATTGGTGGCGATCTCACGGCCGATATGGCATTAGACATCGCAAACTCCTTAAATTAACATCTGCAACGGCAAAGCAGGAGCGACACTACTTGCTGCCGCTCCTGCTTTGTGTTGTACGCTTCGCTATTTAACCCTATGCAAGAAACAATCCGCCTTTCCGCCCTTGGGCGCCAATTTCAACGTGGCGATATGGCCGTGCAGGCGCTCGATGGCCTTGATCTGACCATCCAATCTGGTGAATTTGTGGCCCTAGTCGGCCCGTCTGGTTCCGGAAAATCTACCCTTTTGAACCTGCTTGGCGGTCTGGATCGACCGTCCACTGGCGAACTGTGGGCCGATGGGGTGCCTTTGCACATGGCCGGTGAGAAGGAGCGCACAGATCACCGCCGCCGCCGAGTAGGTTTCATTTTTCAAAGCTTCAATCTCCTGCCACGCCTGACTGCTCTAGAGAATGTGGCCGTACCCTTGATGCTCGCCGGGGTCGAGAAGTCGCAACGAGAAACACGCGCCGCTGAGATGCTGCGGCAGGTAGGCCTGGAGCATCGTTTGCGCCACTATCCATCAGAAATGTCAGGTGGCGAGCAACAACGCACGGCCGTAGCTCGGGCCCTGATCCATAAGCCAGCCCTTATCTTGGCCGATGAACCCACCGGCAATCTTGATTCCAAGACCGGAGCCGAAGTGATGGGCCTTCTCCATGCCTTAAATGAGGAGCAGGGGATAACCCTGGTCGTCGTGACTCATGATGCTGACGTGGCTGCCTATGCGCGCCGTACCGTGCATCTGCGCGACGGGCAGATTGTGGAGATTACGCAAAAGGAAACGGCCGTGCTCGCGAGCGAAAGTGGAGGACATGAGCTGCCGCCGCAGGTGAAGCGTGACCGGCTACACGCTGGAGACATATTACGCAGCGCATTCCGTAACCTGGGCCGCCGCCCCGTGCGCAATCTCCTAACCGCCGCTGGCGTTTTGATTGGCATCATCACCCTGGTGGCTATGGTTTCCTTTGGTGTGGGTGTACAGCGCGAAGTGCAGCGCAATTTTGCCACCATAGGCCTGGAAAACATTTTTGTCCGGCCCCGCTTTGCAGAAGGGGATGGCTTTGATCCCTTTGCCGATTTTGAAGCCGCGACCCCCATCACACCTGAAGTCGTCGACGAAATTCGAGGATTGCCGCGAGTGGTCTCCGTGACACCAGCCCTCTCCTTACCTCAGGGTTTAGATATCACCTTAATAGTTGGCGATGAATCGCTGCCAGTGCGCATCTCCGATAGTTTTGGCGAAGCGCGATTTGGCTTTGCCAGAAGCAATGAACCGCTGGCCGGCGAAAGCTTCGCCGAAGGAAATTCGGCCGGCGTTGTCCTCGTTGCCGGCCTGGCTGACCAATTGTTACAGGAAGACCAGACCTACGAAGATCTAGTTGGCGAGACTGCCACTTTTATACTGCAATTGCCCCGCGGCGAAACGCGAGAATTTACCTCTTCCATCCTTGGCGTGCGTGACAGCTTTGGCCGGCGCACCGTTGACTTGGGGTTAGCCGAACGGGTAGCGATGAAGGCGTGGTGGTTTGGCCAGCCTGACATTATCCAGACCGAAGGTTACGATGCGCTCACCGTAAGGGCCACTGACCTAGCCTACGTGCCCGATTTGATTGAAACAATTGAGGAGCTTGACCTGCAAACACAATCTCTGGAAGCCATCCTCGACGTGGCCAACCAGGTATTGACGCTGCTGCAGGTGCTGCTTGGTTCAGTTGGCGGCCTGGCCTTGTTGGTGGCCGCTTTGGGTGTGGCCAACACGATGATGATGGCCATCTATGAACGCACACGGGAGATTGGCGTCTTGAAGGCCCTGGGCGCTTCCAGGGGCGAAATTCGCGCCTTGTTTACTGTCGAGGCCGCCTTCATTGGCCTCATCGGTGGTTTCTTCGGCCTGATCTTTGGAGCATTGCTGGGCCGTCTCGCCGATTGGATAGCGCACCGCTACCTCATTAACGAAGGCATAACTGGGGTGGGGGACTTATCCATAGTCCCCCCTTGGCTTGCCCTCGGCGCTCTTGTCTTCGCTGCGCTTATCGGTATCCTGGCCGGCCTTTATCCTGCCGCGCGCGCCGCGCGCCTCGATCCCGTCGCTGCCCTTCGCCACGAGTAACCTTCGCATAGTCACTAACAGTGGGAATAATATTCCCCTGGTCGTTCCTGAGGGCGATTTGGAAAACGATGTTACGCGCCAGGACGGCCGTGACACTTTTTGTAGCTCTTACGACTAACACAAGGGCAGGGTTCGTTCCGGCCAATGTTAAGGCTAGAGCGGGGGGGGGTAGCCTATCGGACGCGCCATTCACACTGCCGCGCTTTTTCTTCTTCATGCAGCGCTTGTTGGTATTCTTATTTGTCTTTACCTCAATGGCACTCACCGGGGCAGTATACGCGCTAGAATTGTTGATTTCATGGGCGCTGTAGCCGTGCCTCGCGAGCGCGCACCCCGTGACAACGAATGTGATACTCACCCACAGGAGCCAAAAAATCTTGACAAGACAACACGCAATAAGTTAAGCTAAATGCGGGAGTTTGAGAAATAATTCACAATTGCATCTCTTTTTAATTCCCCTTTTCCATTTACTATGGTGGTGATGAAGAAATGACCGGGCGGCGGGGTGCCACCAGTCCATGTTTTTTTCACAATCTTCGGTAGCAGAAGGATACTACTTGATTGCGGTTCAAGTCAAAACTCTGAGTGACATGACAGCAGTCACAGCAAAGGAGGTAAATAGATAGCGATTAGATGCCAGTGTGACAAACCAAAGGGTTCTTTTTGCGTTTAAGAAAACCTGCAATTGATGGCCGTAGTCTCAGGTCCATGCCTGCTCGACGCCGTCGCTTGCCCCTGACCAAAACGGAGTTAAACATGTCCAGAAAAACAAGTAAACTGCTGGTCCTGGTCATTCTTTTGACCTTGATCATCCCAATATCAGCATATGGCGATAGCCATATAGTAGACGCTACCCTTCTGCATACAAACGATTTCCACGGCCGTTTGGAAACAGACTACCGTGGCCGCG
>JAACFF010000407.1 GCA_009937635.1 Chloroflexota bacterium | reverse complement strand
TGAGGATCACCGTCAGATCCTCGAGGCGGTTAAGATGCGCGATCCCTCCCGCGCTGGAGAGCTGCTCGACGAACATTTCGACGACGTTAGGGGACGCATTAAACTTGCCCTGGAACTAATGCCTCAGGAAATAATGGACAAATAATGGCAAGTTGAAATCTGGTCATTGTTGTTTAGGCAGCGGGCTGTGCCGGTACCGCTTCTCCTATTCCACCAACCGGTCCAATACAAATGCGCCTTCGCGCCGGTACGCTTCGCCCATCACAGCACCAGAATGCCCGGCTAGGCCGTGTACCAAGCCTAAAGCCATATCGAACTGGCGGTGCAAGGCAAGGCCCAATTTGACCTTATCCTCGCCTATTTCGTCATAGTTGGGCACTACCTGGCGCAACAGCTCTTTTCCCGTACGCTGTTCAATCATTGCGCGCTGAATTCCATTTGAGAACCCAATACGGCGAGGGCTTTCTGTTTTAGTTCAAAGGTCTCACTTATCTCGATGATGCAGTTGGGATGTTCGGGCGTCATATAGTAGATAGCGCCGACCAGGTGCGGGTCGTGGCCGCTACATTCTACAATTTCTAATCCGAAACTCGCGAGCATCAAAACGCGGGTCATGATAACTTCTCCTGTATTTGGCCATCTGATTGTTGGTGGTTGATTATCAGGTATAGACGTCCTGATCTTTGCCAATCATCGCTCTGATCTCGCCGGCTGATTTCCTTTTGTGTTCTGGGACTCTGGCCAGCCACGCTTCCATCGACTCTATTTTGGGCGGAGGAGTAAATGTCAGCACAAAGGTCGCCACTGATCCCGTCTCGTTTCTAACCCCAAGAGGCACGCCGCGGGGAATAAAGAGCGCTGTATGAGGCTCAAGTGTAAATTCCTCGTCACCATAATAAATCAACAAAGCCCCTTCCAGCATGTAAAGGGACAATTCAAACATTTCCGCCTCTTCTGCGTCAGGGGCCATATAGCCACCGGGCAGTACATGGGCAACATAAGTGAACAGATTCTCTCCGGCAACTAGTGGCCGGTACCAGTATTCATCGTCGGCATGCTGAACGCCACCGGCGTCAGCTAGCTGCTTTATGTGTTGATCCTTAGGCATGAAAAGTCTCCATATAATGTCTATCTACTCTGTTTCAGTCTGGGATCGACTCTTTGTTCGAGTGAAAAACCAATAAGCGCAAAACCCAGAGCAGCGGCAACAATGAGTAGTCCCGGCGGCATCACCCACCACAGCCAGGCGGGAGTGAGGAAGGCGCCTCTCACCTGCGCCCAATACAAGATAGTGCCCCAGCTTTTCTGAATGGGATCACCCAATCCCAGGAAACTCAAGGCGGCTTCGAGTAAGATCGCGGTGCTAATCACCAGAACGAATTGGCCGATGGCCAGCAACATAACCTGTGGCAAAATGTGGCGAAAGATGATGTGCCGGTCAGTCGCCCCAACGGCCCGCGCCGCCAGTACATATTCTTGCTTGGATATCGTCATAACTTGTGAACGGATGACCCTGGCCGAGCCGGCCCAGATCAACATACCGATAATGATTATCGTATTCGTCTGGCTACGACCCAGATAGGCGGCTAACAAGATCAATAAGGGCAGGAAGGGGATCACCAGGATAACATCTACTACGCGCATCAAAATGCTATCCAGGCGTGCGTAATAACCGGATAACAAACCGACGCTGGTTCCTAGAAAAATAGCCACCGCCGCCGCCGCGAAACCAACCGTTAGCGATGACCTGGTGCCATAGATTAATTCACTGAGTATATCCTGGCCGATGTCATTGGTGCCTAATAAATGCGTGGCGCTGGGTTCTTCAAACGGCCGTCCCTCACGTTCCGTCGGATCATACGGGCTAAGCTGTTCGGCGAATACTGCGGTAAAGACCAGGATTAGGATTAGGCTCACACCAAGCACAGCTGAAACATGGGCCGAGGTAAGGCGAAACTTGCGCTTCGAAACCTCGGTTATGGCCGCAGCACTGACATCACCGGTGAGGTCGATTTCAGACGTGGTCATTGCCCCTTGGTCCTTGGGTCAAGAAATTGGTACATGAAGTCGGCCAATAAATTGAAAAAGAGTACCGCGATGGTAATCAATAAAAAGCCTGCCTGCATGACCGGAAAATCACGACCGCCAACCGCCTCAAACATTAAGCGTCCCAGGCCAGGGTAGGTAAATACAGTCTCGATCACCACCGTTCCGCCAAAAGCAAACCCCAGGCGCAAGGCCAGGATGGTAACCACGGGCGCTAGAGAGTTGCGCATGGCATGGGCAAAAAGCACCCGCGATTCGCCTGCACCTTTGGCCCGCGCGGTGCGGATAAAGTCGGAACCCAGTACACTAAGCATGGTATAACGCGTGGTAAGATAGACTGCCGGTATAGTCAGGACCGTGAGCGTCAGGACGGGCAAGATAGCATGTTTGCCAATGTCAATTAGCCGATCAAAGCCTTCAAGACCTGACGCCGGGGTCTCCGCCCCGAAGGAAGGCAGCAATCCATATTTAACGGAAACGACCGATATCAGCAGCATCCCTAGCCAAAAAGAGGGCATAGAATTGATGGTGATCATCCCCCAAAGCAGTCCTACATCTCTGGTACTGGCCCGTTTCCAGGCCGAATACGCGCCGGCAGTAACGCCAATTATCGCGGCTACCACCAGGGAGGCTCCTGCCAGAAACAATGTGTATGGCAAGCGCGCAAGAATTAGATCTGCTATGGGCTCTTTCTGCCGATAGGAATAGCCAAAGTCACCTTGCAACAGATCACCCCAATAGTTTGCATACTGTACAATCAGGGGTCGGTCGAGTCCCGCCTCTGCCATGACTTCCGCCCGCTCCTCAGGTGTCATCAGCCCCACATCCACGCCGGCCAACAAGGCCAGCGGGTTGCCGGGCATCATCCGTGGCAGGAAGAAGTTAAGGGAGATCGCTAAGACCAAGACCAGAACATACTGGAGGGCGCGGCCTCCTCTCGACTCACTTAACATTGTCGTTCTCTAATCCTATACGTAGAAACCGGGTTTCTTGAGTGCATGCAAGAGAAACCCGGTTTCTTATTTTTGAAAGCGTCCTACGGCCGTGCCTCTTCAGGAAGGAACGACAGCTTATGGAACACGCCTTGGCCAGCCATAAACGTCCAATTATCATAGACACTTGACCAGTATGCATAGGCGCCGTCCGGGTAAAGCAATAAGACGAATGGCAATTCGTCGGCGATTATCTCCTGTAGCTCGTCCATTATTTCAGCAATCGCCTCAGGGTCAACCTCTGTCGTCAGCGCTTCTGACAGTTCATCTGCCCGTTCATTGCTAAAACCGGTGAGATTCAGGAAGCCAAGGTCGGGGCTCGAATGCAGGAGCTGCCAGACGCGAATGGCGTTGGCCTGAACCGGCGCCGACCAGCCCCACATGGACATATCGTAGTTACGCCCTTGGGCTACGTCAAAGCCAGGCCAGACAGCTTCCTCCCAAGTGGATGTCTCAACAGCTTGCACAGTCGCTTCCATTCCAATCTCGGCTAGCATTTGACTTACCAATTCAGCCGTTCTTAAGCGCAGCGAATTGCCACCGTCCACGATAAACTCGAACGACAAGGGCGTGCCATCGAGTTCGCGAATACCGTCGTCATTAGAATCGACGATACCCGCATCATCTAGAATCTGCATCGCTCGCTCCGGATCGTACTCGGTAACAACCGCATCATTGAACACTGAATGTGAGGGGTGTATCCAACCTGCACTACCGGTGGATGCTGCACCGAGGTAAACCGTGTCGGCCAGATCCTGGCGATCGATAGCCAGATTGATCGCCTGTCGCACGTCCTTATTGTTAAAAGGAGCACGTCCAATGTCGTAATTGATCATATCCGTGGCAAATTCCGGGCCCTGAGCGACGTCGATACCCTCCACGCCGCCAAGGATAGCAATTTGTTCCGGTCCGACACCTGTGACGATCATATCGACGGCGTTGGTTCGTAGCGCTGCCAGGCTGCCGGCATCATCGGCGAACTGCACAAAGACGAGTTCATCTACGGTCGGCTTCCCGGCAAAGTAATCTTCGTTGGCTTCCAAGCGATAGAACTGGTCAAGTACCATTTCGACCATTTTGTAGGGTCCGGTGCCAATGTTTTCCTCAAAGACATGATTGTCGGGATCGTCAACACTTTCCCAAACATGCTGCGGTAGCATAGGTGTTTCGGCAAGCGTGGCTAGTTCAAATCCGGGCGTAGGGGCAGTCATTGTGAAGATGACCCTATTGTCTCCGTCTGTCTCGACAGACTCGATATTTCTGACGTTGCGGGTCCAACGGCCGTGATTAAACTCCTTGTAATATTCGACGGTAAACTTGACATCGTCGGCCGTAAACGCTTCGCCGTCGTGCCAGGTCACATCATCTCGCAGGTCCAAGGAGACGGTCAAGCCATCCTCACTCGTCTCAATATTCGTCGCCAGCCACGGTTGGGGTACGCCGTTGGTGTCAAACTGCATTAGGCTGTCATATTGCAGCAGCAACATATTCCAGCCAGGATAGCCAGAACGATAGGTATATGGATTGGCCGAGTTTTCAGTCCCGCCGATGGCCATACGCAGGCTGGTCGGTTCCATCACCTCTTCTTCTTCAGGCACTTCAGCCGGTACTTCGACGACACGCGTCACTTCAATCGTCTCCGTTACCACTTCCCCTTCTACAACCCGCGTCACCTCAACTGACTCCGTTACCGTCTCCGTGACAACCCGCGTCACCTCAACTTCAACCGTTTCAGGTTGGCAGGCGGCAAGCACCAGAAATAATGCCACGAACGTCATGATCCAATAAATCTTCTTCATTTGCCCTACCTCCTCACTATGTAATGATTGTTGTGACTCTTGTTCAAACTCTGTTAACTCCGTAGCAGTTTAGGCCATATACACTCTCCATAAAACTAGCTCAAACCAGGTGGCAGCCCACCCAGCGCCCGGGTTCGACCTCCCGAAACTCCGGCTCCTCCACATCACAAAGACCCTTTTCGACAATGGGGCACCTTGTGTGGAACCGGCAGCCATTTGGCGGCGCGGCAGGGCTGGGCAAATCACCTTCCAGCACGATCTGTTTTCGCAGGCTTGCTGAATTGGGATCGGGGACGGGCACGGCGCTCAGCAGCGCTTGCGTATAGGGGTGGAGTGGCCTGCTGTAAAGGCTAGCGCGTGCGGCCAACTCGACGATCTTGCCCAGATACATGACAGCCACTCGATCGGAAATATGGCGGACGACCGCCAGATCGTGAGCGATGAAAAGGAACGTGAGTCCCAATTCCCTTTGCAGTTCCT
>JAACFF010000406.1 GCA_009937635.1 Chloroflexota bacterium | reverse complement strand
TGAACGCCAGTTAAGTTGGCTCTGGCAACGTATACACAACAGTCGAATCGGCGGGAAAGGCAGTGCCTTGGCCGGGCTGATTTTCATACGTAATCTTTTACAAGTTGGTGTTTCTGGCGACCCCCGTTATGGCCCTATATACAATGTGGGAGTTGCGCGAGAAATCGCACGCAGCCTGCTTAAACACGGCTACCCCCCTGATAGCGGCGCGCCCATTGCCGTTATGGGTTGGAGCGGTGGCGGGCAAATCGCCGTTGGCGTCGTGCCTTATTTACATAAGGCGTTCCAAGCACCAATCGATGTCATTTCTATCGGTGGCGTCATATCTGATGATCCTGGTATAGCCTCTGTGGATCACCTCTACCATTTACAAGGGTCTAAGGACAGTTTCCCAAATATCAGCAACATCCTCTACCCCGGACGCTGGCCCATCATCAAGCACTCTGCCTGGAATCAAGCTTGGGGTGAGGGCAAAATCTCGCTTATCGATCCCGGACCAATGAAACATACGGGGCGAGGAGACTATTTCGACCGCAAAGCAACTCTTCCTGATGGTCAAAGCCATCTAGACAAGACAGTTGCTGTCATTGCTAAAGCGCTTAGCGGTAATGTGATCAAAACGGCCGTTTGATTAGCTGATCAAACGGCCATCAAATCGCTCACAAGCTTTTAGATGCTAGTCAGCTACTCTCATTTCCCCAATGCTACGATCCTGGATATGCGCTGGCATCTCCATCACCTGGCAAAGGTGCCGGATAAGGCTCTGTACCACCATCCGTCGCAAATACCGTCTCCTGCCTGGGTACGGCCGACCCTGCTCGATTTTCCGCTGTGATCTCATAGATATACGAGCCTGCCTGGTTGGTCGAACAATCCTGACCCGATCCGCTATCTCCGGCAGGTCCCATTATGACCACGTTGTCACGCCAGATTTCGACCAGGGACGCATCTCCTGTTACATGCCAGCTGATATTGACGCACTGACCGGTTGTAATTTGCGTTGGAACAATAGAGAAGAGATCGATAGTAGGCGGAACGCCAGCCGATGGCGTTTCTGTCGGCGGCGGCGCAGTAGGCGCATCGGTAGGCACAGCCGTTGGCGATACGACACTCACATTTTGCTGCACACGGCTTGTACCGCCTGGTCCGCTGGCTTCCAGGTAATAGGTTTGCGTACCATTTGGTGGACAATCTGATAACCTACCCGAAAGAGGCGCATTATTCCAGAGTACTGACTCGTTACGGCCGATTCTCACATTAGTCACATTGCCCGACACTTCCCAACGGATCTCTACACATTGACCCGATGTGATAGCCGATGGCGATACTGTGAAACGGTCGATAGATGGTTTACCCTCTGCTGGCGCAACATAGATCGTTACCTGCCTTGTTTCTACTGAACCATCCCTTTTAAGAACGCGCAAATTATACGTAGTTGTCTGCGTTGGGCATTCCGTAGTGGTTCCTTGTCCTGTGACAGGATATTTTGTGTAATCAGCACCATCGGGATAGAACCATACCGCCTGAATATTTTCCACGCTCCACGCGAAGGTTACACATTCACCCTGTTGGATATGCGTCTCATCAACGGTGAAATTGATATCGGCCGCCGGAGTCTGTGTTGGAGCTGGTGTAGGGGCTGCAACCACGGTTATCCCCACCCAGACACGCTGGCCAAAAAGGATACCATTTCCATTGCGCATCGACCAGAAGGCCTGATAAGTTCCTGGAACCAATGGTGCAACCAAATCAGCCCAGAAATCATACATCTCGCCTGGTCTGACCTGTCCCTGGACGAAGACCGGAGTACCGCCCATGCGAGCAAGCCGCGAATTGCCATTGACATATGTGAGCGCGTACGCGCTGTCCCAGGTACAGGTCCCAATATTCTGCAAACGCCACCCTTTACGGAAGGGCTGTCCTGGAGCCATCTGTGGCGGATTTGTCATATTGTTGTCATCTAGATTCAAATCGGCCACATAAGCCATACCATCCACACAACCTCCCGGCGGTGGATCGGGTTCAACAGGTGGTTCAGGGGGAATTGGTAAAACGTCTTCAGCGTCGATATTAAGATATTCTTCCGCCAAATCGGCCATAAAACCTTCGTTCTGCAACTCTGTCAACGTATCATTGATCGCCTGTCTTAGTTGGGAGGACCCTTCGGGAATCGCAATTGCATAACGTTGCCGATTCAATCCCTGGGCCACAATTTCCACTTGCTCGGTGGCTTCCGCGATCTCGGCCGGTCGCTGATCCAAGACGATGAGATCAATGCGCCCTTCAAGCAAATCGTCAAATGCATCCTTGATATCTGCAAAGACAAAGAGATGATCCTCAGGCATCAAACCCGTATCAACCAGTTCGTCGCGGATCCAATCCTCATACACGGAGCCCTTTTGAACGCCAATTTGGAACGCTGCCATATCCCGTGGGGTGTTGATGCTGTACTCTTCACCAGGGCGGCCTAAAATCGCGTCTTCGCCAATATAATAAACATTGGAAAAATCGACGACTGCTTCCCGCTCTGACGTAACAGAGAGAGCGCTTATGGCTACATCGATTTGTCCGAGCTGTAGTGCATTACCAAGACCGGCAAACACATGATCCTGAATCCTCAAATCAAGACCTAAACGATCCGCGATCTCGCTGATCAAGGCGATGTCATATCCAACTATCTGGAAGTTATCGTCGTAAAATTCAAATGGCGGATAATCAGCCGAAACGCCGACGACGATTTCTCCCGCATCCTGAATACGAGCCCATACCTCGTCCGTCTCGGGTACTGTAGCCTCCTCTTCAGGCGTCGTAGTGGGTTCTGGGGTCGGTTCCGGCGTCGGGGTTGGATCTGATCTCCCGCCGCAGGCAGCCAACAGCAGCGTGACCAACAGGGCCAGCAATAAGCTAATTTTCTTCATCGATTTCCTCCTAGTTAACTAACAAAGTGATGCCGCCATTTTCAATCCGATCTGTAAGACACGGATCTTAAAGGGCATTGTTTGTATCTTTCATAGAAAGCAACCAGCCCGGTTTCTCTTCAGTCGGAACCGGGCTAGTTAATTTTCCAAAGAATCTGCCATATTGATCTAAGGAGCGGTTATCGTAAACGTCTGGGTCTCGCCCTTTTGCATGCCCCTGGTCATCTGCACAGCCGGGCCGCTGGTGACGCCGCCTATGGATACCTCTGTAACCAATGGCGGTGTAACGCCCGCGTTTTGGGTATTGATGGCAATGGTATTTGCCCCGCTGTTCAATGTGATCGGGAAGGTTGCATGTCGCCCCCCTGTAGTGTAGCCGTTTATTGCTCGCACGCCATTGACGTCGACGTTGACAATATCCCCATCCACAAATTGCGGATCGCGAAGTGTTAGATTGATCGTCGTACTATTCACCGTTACATTTTGCAGACTGCTCCCAGTATCCTTATCCGCCTGCACATGCATGAACTCCTCCACCCACACCTGGTCATTGGCCGCCCATAAGGTCCAGTCGTTAGACTCATTGTAAATCGGCCAACTCCCTTGTTTTGGATTGTCCATGACGTTGCCGAAGATCTCGACTCTATTCGCGTTTTCCGTGGTCCAATTCAAATAGTATCGCACACCCCCTTCGATCCCTGATTTGGATGGAACTGAGGCGAAATAGTAGACGATCACCGGCGCTGCCGCAGGCGCTTGCGTAGCATTAACCCGTTCGCCCGAACTTGCTGCCTGTCCGACGGCCGTTGCTGTCGCACGTGCTGCATCCACAGTACTTCTCGCCGCAGAGACATCAGCGGGAGACAAGGTGGCATACCCGGCAGCAGCAGCCGAAGTGGCAACCGCTGCAACCTGCTCTGGTGGCAAAGCTTCGACCGTAGATGCCAGCCCGGCCAACTCAGAGGCTGACATATTGTCTACGGTGGCGACCGCCTGCTGCACCTGCTCTGGAGAGAGACCACAAGCTGCTAACACTATACTGATCAACAATAAAAACAATATTAAGCTTCTTTTCGCGGTAACGTCCATGATAGATTCAATCTCCTTCAACTGTTTGATCTCGCCTAGAAATCAGATTCTCCCATTCGAGGTAATTGTCAACAGGTTTGTTTATTGGTGCAACTTTGCAAGCTTCTGTTTCACGCATTGCCCTTGCTAGGTGAATACAAGATGAGAAAAGGAACTGCTGAGATTCACCCTCCGTTACTTCACGTGACAATAACTAATGTCGGCGATTGTTAATCCGTTTGTCGCAGATATTGGATCGGCCGTAACAGGCAGCACCTTGCACAGAGACTAACATTAGGTACGATCCAATCTGGAAGAGGATAAGTCATCTTGTCGACAAAGTGAGGAAATAAGAATGAAGAGTCGAATTACCGTCATTACCCTGTTTTTACTGTTAATCAGCCTGGTAATTTCTGCTTGCGATGCACAACAGCCTGAAACACAAGAGGAAGAGGGCGTAAAGACCATATATGTCGGTCCTCAATTGGTCGACTGCGTAGGCGTGGCACCGCAGCAATGTCTTCTAGTAAAAGAAGACCCGCAAGCGGAGTACACCCTTCACTATTTCCCAATTGAGGGATTTGATTATGAAGAAGGGTATGAGTACGAATTAAGGATCAGAGAAGAAGCCATTGAGAGTCCACCTGCCGATGGATCTTCAATCAAATGGACCTTGGTTGAGGAGGTGAGTAAGACGCCGGCCCAGCCATCTGAAACGCCCTTGCAGGTGGAAGAAACGGAAAAGGTTGAAGAAGGCGAGATGATTAGCGTATATATTGGGCCAGAACTGGTCGAATGCGAGGGTGTCGCTCCGCAACAATGTATGCAGGTGAAACTAAGCCCAGAGGACGACTATACACTCTTTTACGACCAAATTGAAGGTTTCGAGTACGAACCTGGATACGAGTATGAACTTCGTGTCTTGGTGGAACCTGTGGAGAACCCGCCAGCAGATGGCTCTTCGCTTCGCTACTCCCTTGTTGAAGAGGTAAACAGGACCCCGGTAACAGAGGAAGCAACCATGCCAGACGCTATAGTACCTGAAGAAGCGATGTTGGAAGGGACAACCTGGACACTGCTCTCTTACAGAGTTCCTAATGGGGAACCCCAAGACGTAATGCAAGGCACCAGGATCTCGGCCGAGTTCAAAGACGGGCAGATCTCTGGCACTGCCGGTTGTAACACTTACTTTGGCAGCTATGAATCAGACAGCAACTTGCTTACCGTTAGCCCTGCTGGAAGCACGATGAAGTACTGTGCGCCAGAGGAACTTATGTTACAGGAAACTGCTTACCTGGCGACACTAAGTAATGTTGCTTCCTACGAAATAACCAG
>JAACFF010000405.1 GCA_009937635.1 Chloroflexota bacterium | reverse complement strand
TTATTAGGCTGAAATACAAACGTTTAGTCAGTGTGGACACCTAACTAGCCTGGTTCATTTCAAGTTCTTGTGTTGATCTTCCCACTCATCTGGCAACTAACGCTGGTTCCAGTTGACGCAGAGCGGTCATTAGGAGCAGCCTAGAAGCCGAAACACTGGGAGTGGGTAATTGGAATCGCTCGGCCGCTAGATATAGAATCTCTGTTATTAACAAGTAATAACTAATCCCTTCCGCCTGGGCCATAATGCACAAATCGCTCAGTTCTTGGTTGAGACCAGGCAATGTATTGATTTCCAGCATGAAAGGATTACCATCAGCATCTAAGCGAAAATCCACACGAGCCACATCACAAACACCAATGGCTTCGGCTGCCTCTTTTGTAAGGGCATAGAGTTGATCACGCAGGCCGGCAGGTATATCTGCCGGACATAGGTATCCAGGTGCCCCCGTCTTTTCCAAATAAAGTGATTTTGCCTTGTATCCATATACGCCTGGCGTAACACATCGACCTGTATCAATCTCTAATACCGGGAAGAAGTGGTAACCGTCGAAATTGTAAAGAGTTGGCCAAGACCGCATCCCGGGAAAGCCAGGATTACCAATGAAACCCACCGTGAACTCGCGACCAGAGAGGAATTCTTCTACCAGGGCTGGCTGCTTATAGGTCTCAATCACCCAAGCTACGCGTTCGCGTAGTTCTGATTCTGTATGTACGATCGATCGCGGTCCCATGCCCATGCCTGTGCCTTCGCGAGCTGGTTTGATAAACATTGGATAGCGCAGGCTGGGATCTATTAGCTCTTGACCAGTATGGAACTCCTGGTAACGGGGTGTAGGAAGACCCAGATTTTGCCAGATACGCTTTGTTTGGGTTTTATCTAGTGAAAGGGCGTTGGTTAATACGCGGGATGCCGTGTAGGGGATGCCTAAAAGCTCGCACAGAGCCGGAACCTGTGCCTCACGTGCATCACCCCCAATTCCCTCGGCGATGTTGAAAACAAAGTGTGGTTGCAAATCGAGCAGCGCTGCGGGCAACGTGTGATCGGCAGGACAGATAGTCACCCAATGCCCATCTGCTTCCAATGCAGCAGCGATCGCTTCCACTGTTTCTTTCTGATCGAATTCCGCCCCAGCATCAGGCGGCGCGTCGATGGGCCATCCTATCACGCCTTTCATATTAACTGTAAGCGCAACCCGCCATGGTGGATTGCGTTTCATATCAGCTGGCGCACAGTTATTACTCTTCTGATATTCGTAATATTGCATTGTCTATAGTTCCTCAATTCAGGGTGATTTGGCGCAACATTTTCAGTTGGCTACCACTCCCCATACTAAAGTAAATTTAGCCCTATCGCATCGGCGCAATGATGGTTTTTTTGCTAGGTCAAATGATGTAATTGGGGTGATAATTCAAAATCGCCCGTTTTTCTGCTTTGGCATACCTAAGTACAAGATACGCCCGCCTGCCTGGCTCACAGGATTCACACTTTTGCTCAATACGATGCCACTTTCCGGCGCGGAATACTCACGAATGAGATCGCCAAAGAGATTAGTCAAGTGCCCGATTTTCGTCCCACGCTTCACTTCATCCCCTGCATCAGGATAAACTTCCAAAATACCGGCTTGCTGTGTATATATCCAATAAGCATTTCGGCATTCAATTGGCGAATCGCTGGATGAGTCAATTTTCCCATCTTGCATCTCCAGGTGAATAAGCATGTTGAGCAGACCATTGCGGGCTGGGGAAATCACGTCTCGCTGAAAGCGGTGGGGGCCGCCGGCGACAACAGTGATGGCCTGGATGCCTATCTCTGTGGCAGCGCGTCTCAATGTACCTTCATCTCCCGGATCATGCAGGATAATGTCCGGGCTAAAAAGGCGAGCTATTATCGCCTGTTTCATCACCGTCATGTCGGCACGAACGAAAAATGCATTCAATTGTCCAAGGTCGGCCGTCTGCACATCAACCAGATAGTCCAGGGTACTGATGATCCGATCCATTAATCGGAAGGTGTACATTTCACTAATGCTGCCGCCTTGACGACCAGGCATAATTTGGTTCAAGTCAACACCGTCCATAAATTGCCGCTCTTGTCGCAGAAATCCAGGCATATTCATCACTGGAATTCCCACTACGGTCCCGCATAAATTGTTCATATCCAGATTGTGAAACAACTGTCGTACAACCGGCAAGCCGTTCAAGGCATTACCGTGAACAACGGCCGTTACGCCCAGCACAGGTCCATCTTCCCAGCCGCGGGCGACTAACAGGGGCACGCGCAAAGGGTTGCCCAGACCGCTGGTGGTCAGTTCAAGCCAGAAACGAGAGATTTGGCCGTGTTCAATCTGGTGAATGTTTAATTGTTCAATTATTGGGACGCTGGACATAGCTTTTTTCATTCACCTTTTTTGTGGCTCTTGAATTGCATGCATGAAAACGTCGGTGAGATTGGGGTGCAAAGTCAATTTTCCAGCATAAACATCGCGAATGGCCTCGACGACATTGGTCATCACTGCGTCCTTCAGCAGATATCCCTGGGCACCTGATTGGAAGGCTGAAAATACCCGCTGTTCTTCGCCGAAATTGGTCAAGACCAGGATGCGCGCTTGTGGAATTTCCTGTTTAATAGCTTCAATGGCCTCAATTCCATCCAGACCAAGTTTAATCAGATCCATAATAATAACATCAGGTTGTAAGGCAAGGGCTTTTTGCACAGCTGTTGAGCCATTCACTGCTTCTCCCACTACGATCATATCTGGGGTTGTTTCAATTAAAGCTAATAAGCCTTGCCGCACGTTTGCGTAAGCGTCAACGATGAGAACTTTTATTCGGTCATTTCTAGTCATGAAGCGATATCCTTTGGATCAATGGTAACAAAGGAACTGTCAACTTACATTGGCGGTAAGACGTGTTAGGTGTACTAAAAAAAGACCACTCATTGAACAGCCTTTAAGTCAAATGACCTATATTGAAAGCAAATGCTGGAAATCACTGATTTCTAGGCGCAAAATATTGGTCTTGCCGTAGGTTTTCGTCCAATTGCTACGTGTGCGATTCGTTCGCTCGAAACCGGTTTAAGAACCGGGGGATGAGCGGCGAAGTGCTGAATTGGCTAACAGTACTTTGACAACTGATTGTTCGACGTTGGGTGTTCCGGTATATTCACCTCCTAGGTGGACAGAACGGTATGCTGGATTTGGCTCAATCAGCTTCCGCGTTTTATCCAGCACAAACTGATGCATCGAATATTCACCTATAGGTATAGGTAACATTAGGCTGGCATCATCTAGTTTGTCAGGATTCTTTCACTACAAGCGTACCCACCATTCCCGCGTCCTTATGGCCTTAAACAGTACAGAAGAACTCGTACTCACCAGCTTCTGAGGGTGTAAATTCAACACTATGACTGCCGCCAATTGGGGAAGCTACATGAACATCTGGATCCATTTCCATGTGACTCATGTCGTGGTCGGATTCCTCATGCATTTCTTCAGCATGAACTTCGCCGGTATGTGGAACCTCCATGATACTGAAGTCGTGTTCCAATGCTCCTTCATTTTGCAGATTTATCTTCAGAGGCTGCCCGACCATCACTTCGATGCGATCCTTGTCATAGGCAATATCGGTAGCGACCAAGTCTACCTCAGCCAAGGGCAGAGCAGGCGGTTCCGACTCACCGCCGCAAGCAACCAAAACCAAAGCTCCTAAAAGCAGAAGAAATAAAGGAATGAACCTCTTCATTATCTATCATCTCGCACAACTAAAATGACATACAAGATGACAATTAATTGTAGTACAGAGTAGCTGGTGCCAAGAAGGGCCATTTGGCGGGTTGTTACCACGCCAAATGGCCTGTTTTGAGGATATTATGAATAATTGAGGGCTAATTAATATAGGTAGGTCTACACAAAAGTGTGGAGCCCTGCCTTAAACTTTAACATAACCAATAATTTGCAAAAGCGGGCTCATTGTGCATACTGGAGGGTTTACCACAACCAAAACCAGTAGGAGTCACAATGAACCCAGAAGCACAATTTTGTCCCCGTTCGGTCTGTCATGCCAGTGGAAAACAGAGAATCGGCAACATTGTTGTCCATAGTCGAAAACAGCGACGGTACAAATGCACCTGCTGCGGTAAAACGTTTACTACGAGCAAAGGCACCGCGGTCTACGGCCTGAAAAAGCCTACCGGCTTGTTTGTTATCGTCGTCACCTTACTGGCCCATGGCTGTCCGTTACAAGCCATTGTGGCTGCATTTGGTCTTGACCCCCGCACAGTCGCCAACTGGCAGGAACAGGTCGGGGAGCAATGTCGGCAGGTTCATGAGCATATCATCAAGCAAAGCCAACTGGATTTAGGACAGGTGCAGGCCGATGAAATCAAGGTGAAAATCCAACAAGGCACAGTCTGATTGGCACTGGCGATGATGGTCTCAACGCGATTGTGGCTGGGTGGTGCTGTCAGTCGGCGGCGAGATATGGCGCTCATTGGACAGTTGGCTAGCCAAGTACGTCACGTGACCCTCTGCCGACCAATCCTCATCGCAATAGATGGTTTGCCGGGCTATGTGAAAGCTTTTCGACTGGCATTTCGGTCAGCACTGCGCAGCGGCAAACTTGGCGCGCCGCGCAAAATCCCTTTGCCAAATATCGCCATTGTGCAAGTGGTTAATTAACGACAAGGTAAAATATTGACCATTGAACGACGCATAGCCCAAGGATGTGCCATGATGATCAAACGGCTTATCGTCCAAACGCAGGGACGCGGTGGTATCAATACGGCCTATATTGAACGCTTCACTGCCACCTTTCGCGAACGTCTTAGTTGCCTGGCACGTTGTTCGCGTGCCCTGGTACGCCAGCCACAAACCCTTGAGTCCGGCATATATTTGCTGGGCTGCGTTTACAATTTCTGCACCTATCAGAATAGTTTGCGCATGCGGTTTTCGGTCGGGCAACACGGATATCGTTGGGTTCAGCGCACACCGGCCTTGGCGGCTGGTCTAGCAGACCACCGCTGGACGATTCATGAGCTTTCGCATTTTAAGGTCCCATTGCGGTTTCAGCCACCTAAACGGCGCGGCCGGCCGCGAAAATTACATTGTTCGTGTGGGATTTCATGACCACACTATTCTGCAGAGTCACCTTATTGTCTTTTAAGTTGCCAATTTGAAAAAAATGGCAACTTTCAGTCCATTCTGACCAACTGCTGCAAAATAGTTGGGTCTTTGATTTTCTTGTCTTTAGCCAGCAGTACGGTCTTGGACACAATCTCGGCCGTTTTGGGATCGTCGTTGACGAACGGAAGAAACATCTTGCCG
>JAACFF010000404.1 GCA_009937635.1 Chloroflexota bacterium | reverse complement strand
CGTGCATGGTCAGTTCGCTTTTAGCGCTACCGGCCGGGAAGACGAAGTTATGAGCGAGGTCGTCCACCACCATTACATGGCCTTTCTCTTGGCCACCGGCGTGCATCACGGTTACCTCGAAGCGGCCGCTGTTCAAAATCTCCCGACGGTGCCGCTCTTTTAGCGCACAGTCCTCTGCCAGTCGTTCGACGAAAGCCCGGCTGACCAGCCCACTGCCGTCCCACAGAGCGCCATCCAGCAGCTCGTTGTGATCAATAGTGATCTCGGCCGGATCATAGAAGCCCAAATAGCGATAAGGACGCATCAACCGGCTGAGTCTTTTGCTGAGCACATAGCCGCCCTTGTGTAAAGACGGCCGCAAGCCGGTCAGGTCGAAGAAGACCTGGCTGTCCATGCGCTTGACTTGCAGGTCCAAGACCTTGTCGTCCTTCACCCAGCGCAGGGTGGGGGGATCGGCTTGGGTGATGTTTTCTAGACTGCCGGCCCCATTGATTGGCCTTGAGACGATCTGCCATTCCCAATCACTGGGCAGGAAAGGGTAGGCCATCCCTCCACGCGGATCATCAAAGCGGATAATCGAATTCTCAGTCATTGTAAATTCTCCTCAAACAAACGTTTCGACAACAAGAAAGGAATGGGCCAAGCCGATCGAGTCCGACCTGGCCCAGCTTCGTTAATCAACAGGAATGCCGCGCTCGCGCAGCGCTCGGATGGCTACGCCCCAGGGATCCAGCGCGTAGCTCGACTTGTGCTCCACCCACTCATCCGATTTGCCTGCCCGGCCGTCTCGCCGGCGGCGTCTACGTTGGTTGGGCTTAAGGACGATGGTTTTCTTGGGATCTGGTTTCTTAGACATGAATGACCTCCTGAAAATAGACAAAGACACCAGCCGCTATCCAACTCGGCTGGCATCAACAAACTAAGATGAAACAGAGGAAAGATTGGCTCCCGCGCCCTGTGACTTAAGGGGAGAATCGCACCCGGCGAGCGGAGAAACCGGTGTGGCGGATGGGCTCGCTACCGACGCATATGCTGTATTCGAGGCGAATGCCCCCAATCCGAAGCTGGATCCAGGCATCGCGACTGTCCAGAACGTGGCAGTCGTTGACGCCCAGATTGAAAGGGCCGACTCGAGCCTCGGTAACTGTTTCTTCCGGCCGAGGCGTTTCCCGATAATTCTTCACCCGATCGCTCAGCACGAGCCGGACCAATAAATCAAACAACAACACGTGTATCCTTGACATGACAAACTCCTACGGAACGCAAAAGGCCGGGATCCACTGGCGTAGATCCCGGCCGTAACCGATAACAACAACCAACTATGAACGCTCGTCTTGCGATTGCAGCCAGGCAGCAGCAGCCTTGACCACATCGCCGTGACAGAGGCCCGGCCTGCACCAGCAGACAAGAACAGATGCTTCGTTTATGGTTCGCAGCGCATCCATAACCGCCAAATCGCCGTTCTGGATCCGCTCCCATAGCCAGCGCCGATAAATGGGGATCGTCTGACCGCGGCCGTAGTCACGAACTCTGAAAGGATTAGCCAAGGGGGAACGGGGCAAGCCCGCAACCCTGTTCTGTCGGCCGATATACAGCCAGCGATCGGCAAAGGCCAGGTCTAGCTCGTCTATGGAACGATAGTGTCTGAAGTTGACGATCTCACACATGGTCGACCTCCAATTGATTTAGCCGCCTGGTCGCTTCGGCGTGAGCCAGTCGATCAACGCGGTCGTTCATGCCATGACCCGAATGGCCGTTGACCTTCTCGATCACGACCTCGTGCTGGCTAACCAATTGATGGAGCTCCTGGACCAGATCCAGATTTGCTCTGGCACGGCCGCCGTTCAACATCGTGGCCACGTACTGGCTGTCTGTGACGACTACGACTTGGCAGCGACGCATGAGAGTCTTTAGTCCACTAATAACGGCCGTTAGCTCCATGCGGTTGTTAGTGGTACGGTCTTCGCCACCGACAATCTCTCGTTCATGACGACCGTATTGCAGGACGGCCGCAAATCCCCCAGGCCCTGGATTTCCCCTACAACTCCCATCCACGTAAAGATGAACCTTCTTTGACATGAGCCAGACCTCCTTTGGCTGATAGCGATGACGTTAAAACACACAGGCTTGGTTATGGACAAACCTCAACCAGCCCTTTTCTCGCCAAGCCCACAGCCGCAGGCTGTCCTGACGTACAATTACCAATATGCTGCTCAGTTTGATGCCACTTTGATGGGGAAGGCTGAGATCAAAACGGTTGTAAAATATTATAGTTACAACTATTATAGTAGTAACACGTAAAGTGGAGGTGGCTATGTTCGTTGACCGACAAGAAGAACTGGCTTTCCTAAATAAGCTGCTAACCCGGAAGATACCGGGACCGGCCCAACTGGTGTTACTTTATGGCCGGCGCAGGGTGGGGAAGACAGAATTACTACAACATTGGGCCAGAAATAGCGGCCGTCGATTCACTTATTGGGCGGCCGATAAGGAGCCCGAAGCACTACAGCGACGAGGCTTCATGGCCAAAATGATGAGTATGCCTGAAGAAGAGGCTTCAGCCTTTAACAGCTGGCCAGCTCTTTGGCGCTGGCTGGCCCCACGTCTGGCGGCAGAGAGCGAACAGCAAATCCTAATCTTGGATGAGTTGCCCTATGCTTCTGAAGCGGATCCGGCCCTGCTGTCTGCGCTGCAGCACGCTTGGGATCAGCATCTGCAAGAGTCTAACGTCATCCTGGTGCTCTGTGGTTCGCAGGTGAAGACCATGGAAGCGATCTTGCAACACCAATCGCCCTTATTCGGCCGTTTTACCGGCCAGTGGCACCTGCAACCTTTGCCCTTTTCCAGCCTCAGGGAGTTCTTCCCAGAGTGGTCGGCCGGGGAACGCGTTGCCCTTTACGCCATTGTTGGTGGCGTACCGGCCTATTTGCGCTGGCTCGATCCCAGCCTGAACCTGGTAGGGAATATCCGCGAGGTTATCTTATCGCCCGGCAGTATGTTTACAGCCGAGCCCGAATTGCTGCTCTATGATGAGCTGCGCGATCTACAGACCTACCTGGCCGTACTACGGGCGATCAGCAACGGTCATCACACGTTGAGTGACATCAGCAACGCCTGTCTCATCGGCTCTACCGACCTGACCTTTTATCTGACACGATTGCAGGAGTTGCGCTTGGTGGAACGCCGGCTGCCGGCGACGTTAACAACAGCTCAACAACGGCGCTCGAAAAAAGGGCGATACCATCTCAGTGATCCGTTCTTCCGTTTCTACTTCCGTTTCTTGCTACCGCATCAGAAATCTCTCATGCAGGTTGAAGAGACAGTGAGTCATATTCAGAATGAACTGCGGTCGTTTGTCGGGCTGGCCTTTGAGCGATTAGCTCAACAATGGATCGTGAAACAGGCTCGTGCCGACGCCCTATCATTTTCACCTGAAGCAGTAGGCAGTCACTGGAGTCGTCGCGTGCAAATAGACGTAGTGGCCATCAGTTGGCAGACTCAGGATATTTTGCTAGGGGAATGCAAGTGGGGACAACAGCCAGTCGGCCGGCAGGTGGTGCGACAGTTAGTTGAGCGCAAAGGACCGCGCGTCCGGCGAGACCTATCACAAGAGGGTACGGACTGGACGTACCACTATGCTCTGTTCTCGCGATCTGGTTTTACCAATGCGGCCGCGGAAGAAATGTCGACTAGAGGGGGAATGCTGGTTGATCTTCAGTCCCTGGATAGCGTTTTGGCAGACCCTTAATTTTGCCTTTCGTAGCATCCAGAGCAAGCAATGTTAATTCGAGAAGCAAATATAGCATGGTGCCGTATCGGAGGAGCTGTGCGCAAAGAAGTCAGCGTCGGCTTTGGTTGGTGGGATCTTAAGGATCTGATCGCCTGAACGGATAAACGGCCGGAACGAATCTCGGTTACTATCCATTCACGAAATACCCATGGTATCAGAAAGGTAGGAGCTTTCAGAAGCTAGTACGAGCTTCCCTTGATGATCTGTAGACAGTAAATGTTGCTGGATTAGGATGTCGATCTCGAAGGTGATTTCTTTGCGGCCGTGGTTTGCCAGCCGGCCGTAATTAGGATGATCGCCCATGGCGGCCGCCCGCGATGATTTTGAGCCAACAAGCAACTTCGCCAGGCTACTGCGAGACCACTGCCCGGGCTCATCCCGTACGCAACTCATAATGGCTTGCTGAATCGGTGTCAATTCTTGTTGGTCGATGTCCTGCAATGAATGTTTCTCCTCTTCAATCTCGATAATTCAGGCAATGATAGCATAGCTTTCTACTTATTATATAGGTGCGAAAATGCTGTTGCTTGCCGATCGGCCGAACAGGCTGGTTTTAGCCTCGCTTCATCACAGCGGCCGCTTGCAGCAGTCTTCCTTTTTCCCACTGGGCTACATTAGCAACCATTTCCTTTGATGCCGGCTGTTGACAATTCCTACGATCATGACCATGAAGTCTGCGATTACTTTGCCATCAGTGTGAGGGAGGTTGCCGTTGCCTGCCTTGAACCTGCTTTGCGCTTGCGACCGGTGTGCGGTTCCATATGTTGTGAAAGCCGGATGTATTGAAAGATCGATGAAAGGCTTCACCATTTCTTGCTGAATCGTTAAGCTGGGGTGCAGTATTTCCTGATGCCTTCCCAACCTGATAGAGTGCAGCAGTTTTTGGAAGTTCCTGGGTCGATTTAGAGATCGGCCGACGGCCGACTGCACCTAGCAAGAGTAACCAAGGCGGTCACCAGCCGGCTGGCAGCCATTCCATCATGATCAAGTCACGATGGCCGCTTTACACCACCATATAGTCTATTCTCCCGCGCTAGCAAACCCTGATTTTCCTTAAACCCCTCGCTGCTTGTCCGCCGGCCGATGGGAGTCATTTTTAGGAGGTCAGAGGGTACTGTATCAGCATCCTTTGCCGGTAAAAGTCAGAAAGGACCTCTTGGAAAGGCCCCCTAGAAAAGGACCTTAGGGAAAGGAGGCCGTGGAAAGGACCTGTGGTGTTGAAATGGCCGATGTTTATTGGAGTCTTGCAATGTCGCGAAGGTGAACATCGTATGTTTACAGACATTGCGCGCTGTGAGAGCCTCGGAGAGCGGAGATTTCTTCAGGAATGGTCACTTTTAAGCAAAATACCAGTGACGAGCACAGCGCTCATAGCGAACGCCTTCGATTAGACTTGGGCAAGGATGGAGTTGCTCGTCTGCTTACCTAAAAATCGGCTGGATAGTATTCTTGTATTCAAGCTCTTGTGGGCAATAACTACTTATGATGACGTCGATTGCGTAGAGCGATTACCGTCAAATTGTCCCAAAATCTCTCAATATAATCATGCCAGATAATACC
>JAACFF010000403.1 GCA_009937635.1 Chloroflexota bacterium | reverse complement strand
CGGAAAAGACGGTTCGCAATCGACTGTCTCTAGTGTTTCGCCAGCTGCACCTGAAGAATCGCACAGAGGCGGCGCTGTACGCCGTGCGTGAGGGTTTGGTTAAGCCTGACCAGTCCGAGGACGAGTGAGCCATCGGGACATTTGTCCCGAAATCAAGATCCAGAATCGGGACGCCCGTCCCGACGTTTCATGAACAACAACACTACCCCAGTTTTGCTTCTTTATTTACCCTTGTAATCAGATGAAGAAGCTGTAGCGAAACCAGGCAACTTGCCGTTAATAAGCAAGAACCTGAAAACCGATTTCGCTGATGGAAGACCTACCAGTGACGGCGTGCTACTGGTGAAGTCTCTGGGCTTACCGATCACGAGGAGAGTGCTGTATGAAGTCAAAATTACTTATGGCGATCGCTTTCATTGGAATCCTATTATTCGTGGCTGCTTGCGGACCATCCCCTGAAGCAGATGCGGGCAGTGCGGGCGATGAACATGTGGAAGATGAACATGTAGAAGATGATGAACATGCTCATGGCCCGGAGGAGCACATGGCGGCCGCCCATAATGTTCCCGAAGAGGCTGCGGCCGTGCCCAATCCGATTTCGGCGACTGATGACAGCATCGCAACTGGGGCAACGGTTTTCACCACAAACTGCGCCGCTTGCCATGGAACCGAAGGGCGTGGGGATGGCCCTGCGGCTGTGGGACTAGAAACAAAGCCGGCCGATTTGAACGCCGATCACGTGCAAGGTCTCTCAGATGGTGCTTTGTTCTACATCATCAGTCACGGCAAGGCTGATACACCGATGCCGGCCTGGGAAGAGGCTTTGGAGGAAGGGGAGCGCTGGAATGTCGTCAACTTCTTGCGAACGCTGGTTGATGAGCACGACGACGGCGATCACATGGAAGACGAACACATGGAAGGCGACGAGCACGCGGAGGATGAACATACCGAAGGCGACGAGCACAGTGAAGATGCACACGAGGAAGGCGACGAGCACACAGAAGACGAACACTCAGACTAACTGGCACCTGATCTGAAGTTCGGAGAGTCGGTCCAGACGCTTTCACTCAGACTGGCTGAGCCTTGCGGGCCTTGACCGCGGCGCTATCCGACAGACCCCGCGGACACTTTGTGACTGCGGGGTCTTATTCATAAGTCATAGATCGCTATCCGTTCATTATCTTATTGTTTGTGAAAAGGGGTAAAGAGTATGTCTGTCTCAAGGCGGGCTAAAGAGGTCGATGCGCCTTCAGCTAATCCTGATCAAGCACTAAACAATGAACGGCCCATAGCAAAAATGGCAGTGCCCGGCGCGACGTGGTTAACGAGGCAGGCTGTTAGCGGCCTATATTCTGCCGGACGGCGTCTTTGGGCGGCCGGCAACTGGCGAGGCGCCTGGTCGTGCTACGAACGCGCTTTGACTATAGGCAACCGCTTCCTGCCCGCCGAGCACGCGCTCAAAGAAGCTGGTCTGGAATCGCTGTCGTCCTGGCTGGATGAATTGCCGGCAGGAGATGAAGCCATCCCGGTTTTCGAAGCGGCATTAAGGACATGGGAACTGACACGCGGAAGCGTTCACCCCGAGACAGCTCAAATTCTGAATAATCTGGGTTATCTACACAAGCGATGCGGCGAACTCGACGCTGCCCGAACTTACTATGAGCGAGCGGTAGCAATCTGGCAGCAGTCGTCTGAACCAGCACATTCCGATATGGCCGCCGGCTTGAATAACTTGGGTGCCCTGCTCAAGGAGACAGGTGATCTCACAGGAGCACAGGCTCACTACGAGCAGGCGTTGGCCATTTGGTTGGACACGCGCGGGCCCGACCACCCAGACGTGGCCGAGGGATTCAATAACCTGGGCATCCTATTTAAACAGAGAGGCGCCCTGAACCAAGCCAAGAATTGTCTGGAGCGAGCAGTGGCTATCTGGGAACAGGCGCCGGAAAGCGACGACCAGGCCATCGCTGCCGGCTACGGCAACCTGGGCACGATTCTACAAGAGGCCGGCGACTATGCTGAGGCTCTCGGCAGCCATCAGAAGGCGCTGGCCATTTTGGGGCAGATGCCAGTACCGGACCACCAGATGACAGCGCGTGCGCTCAACAACCTGGGCATGGTCTACTGCAGCATGGGTCGCCTCGAGGAAGCTCAGCCTTATCTCAATCGAGCTCTGACCATTCGGACCGGCGAACTGGGAGAGAATCACCCAGAGACTGCCCAGACGCTAAGCAACTTGGCTTATCTTTTTGCGGCCGAAGGTCAGCAAGTGAAAGCGAAAAGCCTTTACCAGCAGGCATTGGCAATTAGGGAGCAGGCCCTTGGTTCCGAACACCCGATAACCATCCAAAGTTTGAACGACCTGGCAATGCTATTGCATGCAATGGGTGATCTTGAAGGTGCGTTGGCCCATTTGTCCAAGGAGCTAGCTATTCGCCAGCAAGCGCAGAGCGCTGAGCATCCTGGAACCGCATTGTGCCACAATGATCTTGGACTGGTGCTTGGTCAGCAGGGCGATCTGAAAGGGGCTCAACTACATTTGGAAAAGGCATTGGCCATCATGGAACAGATCCCTGGCGGCGTCCTGCACCCCTACACGGCTCAGATTCTCAGTAATCTTGGCCTGCTACTTTGGCAAATTGATGATCTCAAGAGCGCCCGATTTTACCTTCGGCGCGCTTTGACCATCTACCAGCTAAGGTTAGGCGTAGATCACCCACAAGCTAAGTCGGTACGCTTGCACTTGGAACGGATGAGTTTGTTTGATAAAGGAGTCTAGTGAAACAACGGCTCGGCGAAGTTGGCATTGGCCCGCGGTTGGCTGCGGCTTTCATAGCCGTCGCCTTTCTTACACTTGCCTCGGGCGCCATCGGTCTGATTGGCTTCTGGCAAGCATCTACTGCAGCTCAGATCCTGGTCGAAAACACCGAAATGATTCGTACTGTCCAGGAGATTCGAGCAACGGTCGGACCTTTACTCGGGCCGCCCGGCGATTTTATCCTTGCACGAGATCCTTCGGCGGCTGGCCGCTACGCCGAGTCAATAGAACAGGTAGGTACAAGCATCGATACGTATGAGCAAGCTCACCAGGCGCACAGCCATTCTACCAAGCACAGTCTTTCGGCCGCGGCGCTCATTTCCGCAACTAGGGCTGACATCGTCCAGTTGACCCTCCTTGGAGATGCTTTATTCGCGACCGGTGACAGCAATCAAGCCTTGAACTTGCTGGACGAAATGGAGGCGTTACTGCTAGAAGCCAACGAGCGGTTGACGGCGTTGCTGGTAAACGCCGAGGAAGATATCGCGTCAGCACGCAATGCCCATGCTATCGCCCAGCGCAACGCCTACATCGGCTTGACAGTTAGCGCGCTGTGTGCCTTTAGCCTGGCAGTTGGCCTGGCCTTTTTCTTCACCCGCTCTATTAGCAAACCGTTGACGGAGCTTGCCGACGCCACCGATCGCATTATTGAGGGCGATCTGTCCACGCCTATAATCGTGGAAGCAAGCGGCGAGATCGACCGATTGGCAAAATCCTTCGAACGAATGCGGCTGACACTTGTGCGTGAACGAGGGCAGGTTCGCTTGTTGGCCGTATTAGAAGAACGAGACCGCATCGGCCGTGAAATGCATGATGGTCTGGCTCAGGTACTTGGCTACGTCAACACTAAGGCCCAGGCCGTACAAGAGTTCCTTAGAGCGGGACAAACCGACCAGGCAACACAACAACTTCAAGAGTTAATCGCGGCAGCGCAGGAGGCCTATACGGATGCTCGTGAGATCATCGTTGGTTTGCGATTGAACGACGTGCATGAACGCCAGTTAAGCGGCCTAGCTGAAGAGTATGTAGGCCGATTTCAGCGCCGGAGTGGTGTGACGACCGATCTCATGATTGCCCCATCTTGGGACGATACGGCCGTTCCGGCGACGGTGAAAGCACAATCTTTGCGTATCATCCAAGAAGCCCTGACCAATGCCCGCAAGCACGCTAGAGCCGGTCATGTGGGCGTGACATTGGACACACGTAACAATTCAGCCGTAATCATGGTGAAAGATGATGGTTGTGGGTTCATGCTGTCACGCCTGTTGCGGCCGGATTTCTCTCGATACGGATTGCGAACGATGCGCGAACGAGCCCAGGCGGTAGGCGGCACGCTTCGTATTGAGTCGGCGCCTGGTAAGGGCACCTGCATCGAGGCCACAATGCCCCTGGTCGAAGAGGAAAGCGCAACAATATGAGCGTTCGTGTTCTCCTAGCCGACGACCATCCCCTTTTCCGAGATGGAATAACAAGCTTGTTAGCCGCTCGGAACTATGTCGTCGTTGGCCAGGCTGGCAACGGCGCCGAGGCCGTTCAGCTGGTGGAGGAATTGCGCCCTGACCTGGTGCTTATGGACATTCGTATGCCTGGCGTCAATGGGCTGGACGCCACCCGGCTAATTCAGACAGCTTACCCGGAAATCAAGATCGTCATACTGACCGTCTCAGAGGAGGATGAAGACCTGTTTGAGGCAATCAAGTGCGGAGCGGACGGGTATATCCAGAAGAGCCTGGACTCAGATCAATTCTTTAACTTGTTGGATGGGGTCTTGCGCGGCGAGGTCGGTCTAACCCCGGTCTTGGCCAGTAAGATACTGCGTGATTACGCCCACCGGCGACGTCCATCGCCCCAGCCTGCGGCCGAGGACTTGACTCCTCGTGAGCGTGAGGTGCTGGAATTGGTAGCTTTGGGCGCTTCCAACGCAGAAATCGCGACCCAGTTAGCCATCAGCGAGAACACAGTGAAGTTTCATATGAAGAACATCCTTCAGAAACTTCACGCCAGCAACCGGGCAGAAGTGGTGGCCTACGCATTAAGAAGTGGCCTGATCCCGATCCCAACGGACGACCTTAACTGAAGGTTTGCCCGAAAATGCTGGTCGCGGGAGCCTGACCTTCGTCATGTTTAGCCTACCCGTGCGGGTAGGCTAGAGAACTACTCCCAGGGAGATTGAATTGGAGCCTTCGACTGTGACAGAATGTGTTAAACACGGCAGACCACAGGCGTTAACTGAGGAGTATGAGATGAAGATTTATCTGGATCGCAGTCTTTGCAACGATAGCCTGCCAACCTGCGAGCGGCGCATGGCCCGCCTGATTCGCTTTCCCCTTGGCGAAGACCGGCCGTGCATCACTGCTATCGAAGAGGACGGCCAGTCGGAACTGACTCTGGTCATGAAGTCGGATGGGCAGGAAGCGACAATCGTCCTCGACCGCGCTGACCAGGAGTTGGCCGGCGTCGAGGGCTTCTCTGCTTTCCTACCCTGGACACCTGCTTTTTACCGCGACAGCACCAATTAGCCCCTTTTGCGCGCCACTCAAGTCATT
>JAACFF010000080.1 GCA_009937635.1 Chloroflexota bacterium | reverse complement strand
CTAACTGAAATACACAATCAATATTATGGTGCGGTCTATCGTTATATATCGTTTCGCATCGACGATGCGCAAACGGTAGAGGATTTGGCGAGCGAAGTATTTGCCCGTTTCTTAAACGCCTTACAAGACAGGCATGCGCCGCAGAATACAATCCGCGGGTGGCTATTTGGAACAGCCTCACGCGTGGTAAAAGAGCAGTATCGCAAACAAAAACGAGCACAATTGGCGCCACTAGACGAGTCAGTGCCCAGCCAGGCGATCGGACCTGAACAAGGCGTGGAAAAAACCATGACGCTTGAACACCTGAGAGACGCCATGGCCGATCTTACAGAGGACCAGCAGCACGTGCTGGCGCTGCGATTTGGGCAAAGCATGCCCATTCGCGAAGTGGCTAAATTGATTAACAAAAGCGAAGGCTCTGTGAAAATGTTGCAAGTTCGAGCAATCGCCGCTCTGACCCGCCAACTATCCGAGGCGGAGGTGAGCAAATGAATCGCGAAATGGAAAATAAACTTACTAATTGTCTGGATCTATTAGAGCAGGGATCATCTGTCGAGAGTATTCTGGCTCAATTCCCTGATGATGCGGAAGCGTTACGGCCGTTTCTAGAAACAGCCGCTGAACTACCTCAGCTGGCATCCTCGCCAACGCTTGCAGCGCAGCAACAATCCCAGGTTGCTTTTCTGGCCCAGGCAGCGAGCCTGGCCAGCCCGCAAAGCACGACTGTGCCATTCTGGGTAATGCTGCAACGGATACTACTTCCCGTGGCCTCGATGGCCGTTGTGCTCATCTTTCTCGGTATTGGTTTGATATCCGTATCCGCTTCAGCTTTGCCGGGTGATGGCCTGTATAACGTCAAACGGTCACTTGAAGAGGTTCGTCTGTGGTACGCTTCCGATCCTGAGCAAATCCTGGAACTGTCGCAGCAGGCCAGCCAAGAACGTCTACGTGAGATCAATGCCCTATTACGCACCGGGCGCGCCGCAGATGTGATGTTTGAGGGAGAGATAGAATCGATCGGCAACAATAACTGGGTCATCGCTGGTATTACGGTCCAGCTAGACAATACAACAATCATAGACGGTACACCACAGGTGGGGGAACTAGCCATGGTTGACGGCCGTACTGCAGACGGCCTGCTTCTGGCCGGCAAAATCATCATTCTCACCGGCGCACCTGAAGCCGAAGTAACGCCCGTTCCCGCGATCATTCCCCTTGTCGAGCCGCAAGACACACCCGATCCAAGCGTAACGCCGCCAACAACGACACCCTCGCCAACACCATCACCCTCGTCTACGCCGTCGCCGACGCTTACGGCAACCCCCACTGCAACCCCTACGGCAACAGCGTCTCCATCACCAACGCCAACGGAGCTGCCCACAGAAGCAGCAGAGCAAGCGCCACTGCCGACGCCAACACCCGGTGACACGCTGCCAACTGCGCCCCCATCAGACGACAACAACGATGGTAACGACGATAGTGATAATAATGGAGATGGCTCGAGCAACGACAACGGCCTGGGCAGTAATGACAACGAGGCCGACAACGACGCCGGCAATGGCAATGACGCCGGTAATGAGAATGATGACGACGACAGCAATGAAAATGAAGATGAAAACGAAAATGATGCGGACAGCTCGGGCAATGACAACGATGATAGCGGTGATGAAGACAGCAACGAAAATGAAGATGAAAACGAAAATGATGCGGACAGCTCGAGTAACGACAACGATGACGACGATGAAAGTAATGAGAATGAAGAAACAGACAATGACAACGATGGCGACAACAAAAACGGTGATGATGACGACGATTAAGTTGTCTTAGAGGTGCTAGTGCAGGATGGCCTAAATAAACCAACAATTACAATTGCAAGGCCTTGCCCTGATAAGTCCAGCGAAAAGGCTTAGCCATCGTTTCATTGTAATAATTGACAAAGGCCAGCACTTTGCGCACTAAATCATTTATGGAAGAGAAATTACCGCGTTTGAGGACCTTGCGCACCAGAATACTAAACCAGATCTCTATCTGGTTCATCCACGAGGCGTGCTTGGGCGTGTAGTGGAAAACAAGACGATGGGAAGTGTCAACCAGAAAAGCGGTTCTCGATTTCATCGATTGCAGGATACCGGACTTGCCCTTTTCGCCTAGGTCAGCGGCGATGTCGGATTCATCAGCCACAAACCTAACCAGGGATTCGGAACAATGGGTATTGAGATTATCGACGACAAAATGCCACTTGTGAATTTCGGGCTGGGCTTCGACCGTCGCGCGCACATGATTGAGGAAATCCGTTTCATTGCGGGTTGGTCCACAAGAAACCATGCCGATTTCGCCGCTGGCCACCATGAAGTTGACAATGAAGGATTGGGTGCCGTGGCGCTTGTACTCAAACTCTTGGTACTCGACAGTGCCGGCTTTCATGGGCAAGGTTTCATGTTTGCGTTCCAGCGCTTGCACGCCGGTCAACTCGTCGGTGCTGACGACTGCTTCGCCTTGTTCCGCCAATTGCGGTGCTTGCTGATACAGTTGATTAATGTCGCTCACCTTATCATCCGCTTGTTCATCAACGACTGGTGTCAACCAATAGCGAACCAAGTGTGGTTTCAAAGCCCTTTTTTGAGCAGTCGTGCTGCATGTCGCGGTGAAATTTGGGCTACGATGCCCCGCTTCATCACTTCATCGGCTAACTCCCGATTGGTCCAGTGGGTCACGGGTCGTCCGGATGCTTCCGGCTTTTCACACGCCATTTGCTGGATTTGGCACACCTGGTCGATGGTTATACGGGTCGGCTTCCCTGGTCGTGGTAGATCTTCCAGCCGTTCCTCGATACTTAAATCAGAGAGGGCTATCGGCTGTAAATCCACCCATCTTTGCCGCCACTGTAGCACCATGTCACGTGAGAGCAGAAGCTCTCGGGCAATCTGGCTGTTGCTCTTCCCTGCACCGGCTGCCAACACAATCCGAGCCCTTTTGGCTATTTGTTGGCGCACATTGTGCCGCCTGATTAATTGGCTCAGACCGGCTTTTTCTTCGGCGGTTAGGATAACCGTTACTGCTTTGGGTCCTGGCATTCTTATACCTCATTGGTTGGATTTCAGACCGGTAGCTTATCTTTTTATTCTCGATTGTTCAATCTGTAGGCGTATTTACGCTTCTTTGCACTAGTGCAATTTTCGACCGTGCTTTCAAGCAAGGTACCTGTTAATAACCCTCGTGCTTACCTGGCAAGCAGACGAGCGCGCGTGCTATTGACGGCAGTACCCCTCTTTGCGCTTTTTTTGGTACTTTTTGCCGCCGTCCAGTTTGCGACCCCAGGCCTGGCAGGTAATGATGGCTACTATCACGTCAAAATGGGTTACCTTATTCGCCAACAAGGGCTTAAACCAGTTTTTGATGTCCTGCCGCACACAATCCTCAACGCCGAAGCATTCTACGATCATCACTTGCTCTACCACGTTTTTCTGGCCCTGTTTGCCAATGTCGATCCAGCCATCGACGGGGGGCTACAACTAACCCAGGGAGCAAAAGTGGCCAGCATTGTCTTGCCCGCGCTATCATTTCTGGCGATATGGTGGCTCTTGCGCTCCCAGAGTGTGCCTTGGGCTGCCCTATGGACCGTTGCTCTTTTTGTCGTTTCCGAGGCATTTCTATATCGCATGAGCATGCCGCGCGCGCAGTCCGGATCCTTGCTGCTCCTGGTGCTAGGACTGCTGTGGCTGCTTAACGAGCGTTATTGGCTGTTGCTTCCGCTAGGCTTTGTCTACGTCTGGTTTTACAACGCCTTTCCCTTGCTTCTCGTCGTGGCCGGCGTTTATCTGGTCGCGAATTGGATGCTGACCCGCCGCTTTGCCTGGCAGGCGCTATTCTATCCCGCTGTTGGCATTGGACTTGGCCTGCTGATTAACCCGTACTTCCCACAAAACGTGACCTTTATCGCCAGCCATTTGCTGCCCAAGGTCGGCGAATCAGCAACCAAAGTGGGCAACGAATGGACATCGTACCGCACCTGGACCCTGGTCGAAAATTCAGGGCTCGCGCTGGCGGCCGTTTTATTAGGCGCATTGGCTATGGGCTGGCGCGACAGACGAGTCGAACGAAACACACTGGTCGCCTTCGGGCTGGTGTTAATCTTTGGTTTTATGCTGTTTAAGTCACGCCGTTTTGTGGAATATTTTCCGCCCTTTGCCCTGATTTTCCTGGCACTGAGTGTCTCGCCACTGCTAACGAATTGGATAGCGGATTGGCGAACAAGCAGATTGGTGTGGAAACGGCCGTATTTCGCCAGCATCATGCCCATAGCAGCCGCTCTTCTGTTGCTTTTCCCTCTGTTCGCCAGCATACGCGACGCACGCGATTTGATGGATAACAGTAAACCGGCCGGCAGATATGCGGACGCCGCGCTGTGGCTGCAAGCCAACAGCACGCCCGGCGCGAAAATTTTCCAGACAGATTGGGATGACTTCACCCGCCTCTTCTTCTACAACAGCGACGCCATCTATACAGCCGGCCTCGACCCTACCTTTATGCAGCTAGAGGATCCCGAACTGTTTGACGAATGGGTGGCGATCACGCGAGGCAAGGTGGAGAATCCGAGTGCAGCGATCCGCTCCCAATTTGCGGCGCAATATGTCTTCAGTGACACAAAACATGAAGCGTTTCTAGAACGCGCAGCCGATGATCCTGGCCTTGTGGAACTTCATCGTTCTGACGATGCCGTGGTTTTTGCCGTCAAGGAGTGACGGGGACGCCGGTCCATTTTAACGCCAGATGCTATCGTAGGCATGCTCACCCACGAGGTTCTTGCCTTCGGAAAAACGCTTATGAGTGAAAGGGGTTATGTCGACCGTCTGGGCACGGCCGTCGAGGATCAGTTCCGCCATGCAGAGGCCAACGGCGGGGGCGATCTTGAAGCCTGTGCCGCTAAAGCCGCAGGCCAGATAGAACCCTTGTGGTCCCGCCTGGCCGAGGATGGCCCGCTGGTCAGGGGTGATGCCGTCAATGCCGCCGCCAATGATGAGTACGTCTGCCGTGTTATTCATTCTTAATCCTACAGTTGACTGTCATCAGTTTCCGTGTTCTTGAAATTCCCCGGAAACGTTGGGGATTCCGGGGAATTTTGTGTGGTTGTTCTCAGAGACCTAATTTTGCAGATTTTCTCTGATGGTGTCTGCAACCTGCACATTATATAGAACATCCTCGACGGTCCCCACCAACCAGGGGCTTCCTTCGTCGAGCCAGGTCACGGTCCATTTTGTGGGAATCAAGACACCCTGAACTTGCTGCCATTCATGCCCTTCAAGATGCCACGCTTTCTTGCCTTGCTGCACGTCAAAATAGCGCATCGTATCCATGCCCGCGATCAATCCTGTGTCAGGATCGAAGGTGACGGTGAAGTTGTCTTCTTCCGCGCCGTCGGGAATGATTAGCCGCGCCGATTGTTGGTCAACCGCTTCCCAGCGAACGCGAGAGTCGGTGAGATAAGCTGAGGGCATCATCATCGCCAATCCCCAAAGAGCGAGGTTCGCCGCGGAATCAACCTGGGGATCATTTTCAATGACGCCCACAGGGGTGTTCAATACAGCATGCCCATCTATATACGTTTCATCGGCCGTCATCAACGGCCGTCCAAAATAGGTTGCGGTAAAGATCTGCCGGTAATCGTGCCCTACATCATGCAACAGGCGGAATTGTGCCGGGAAGGTGATACCATTGAAGCGCAATGTTCCACGGCCACTCAACACGGCCGTTTCTATCAGCGGCATTTCGTCACCCATGACCGTCTCGTAATAACGCGCCACAGGGGCGGGGAGATCGCCGGGTACGGGGAGCGTCTCCACAGTTTCCGGCCGCCCCGGATAGGCGGCCAGAGGCGCCGGCTGGATGCGCAAACCCAGTAGGAGGAACAAGACGACTAAGATCACGCCGCTGATAATAGCCCCACGGAAAGCGTTCTGCCAATCGAGTATGCAGACAAGCAGCGACAGCAATACCGCAGCCCACATCAGGGGCCACCACCACTCTTGTCGTAGGATGAGGCCGATGGCGGCGGCGATAAAGAGGACGGCTGTGGCCAGCCACAACAGACTATACACGCGCATTCCGCTCACGCCCACGTCCCAGCGGCCAACGAGCAGCATGGTTTTGTAGGGCAGTTCTTTCATTTCAGCCAGTGGCCAATAGGCCACAAAGCCCATCAGGTGTATCGCTCCATGAACGATCACCAGCAAGGCAAGGATATACATAATTATTCGAGACATATCACACTCTCTAACTCATGGGCGAGTTCCAGGTGCCAGGTATCTGACAAATAGCCTTTAGGCTGGAGACCGATAAAAATCAAGTGCCTGGCACCTCTTCAAATTGAAGCATCATCATGCCCAGATCATAGATCCTAACCGGGTGGCCCGTGGCGGCAACTTTGTCTAACGACATCAGTTTGAATCGCTTGATCTCTTTGGCACTATTTGTACTTTTCTCGACAGGCTAAGACTTTACCTGACTATTACCAAAACGGACCTGTACCAACAATGCCCCCAAAGCTGCCAGTATCAGACCGATTATTTCGATCCAGGTCAACGTTTCACCGAGAAACAGCCAAGCTAAAATAGTGATTTGGATGAGCATCGTGTTGTTAATCACACTTGATTCCATCGCAGAAAGTGTACGCAGTGTTAAGTTCCAAAGTGTGAAGGCAAAGGCGGTGTTGACGACAGCCAGCCACAAAATTATTATCCAACTTCTCAAGTTGAAGCTGGGCAATGATTCTACTACCAGACCAATACCTAATAGGATGATAGACCCAATACCCATGCTCACCAGCGTCACTGTGAGCGGGTGGATACGTGCTTGCCGGTTGATTCCCCGCCCCATAATGCTGGACATGGAGGTAGCCAGAATGTTTACGGCCGCGATCAGGTAGCCGATTGTTTGGCGTGTAGGCATGACAAATGGGTAGAAAAAAAGAAGCGCTCCGCCAATAAACAGTAATGATCCCATCCATTGCAGCCAAGTTGGATATTCACGCAACAGGAAGATGCCAAGGACAGCAACCACAATGGCCGTCCCGTTCAAAAGCAAGCTTAACGTGATCGCCGGTAGATAAACCAGAGCAAGAAATTGCGACCCCTGCGTGATTGTGTAATATACTAGGCCCAGCCCAATCAAATTCCACCAATCGCGGCGCGATAGATTGCGTAGAGGCGTTATTGAGTTTGATCGCGCATAGAAGGGAATCAATGCCAAAAAAGCCAAGAAATAGCGTAATCCAGCAAATGTAAGTGGGGGAATATCGTCCAGACCAAACTTGATAAATACCCAAGAGGTAGACCACAAGAAGGTGACAAAAAGCGCCTGTAAAATGGCGCGAACACGAGGGGACAATTTAGATTGCATCACAGATCTCCGGTCGATAGACATGTACAAATAACATGCCAATCTGCCCCGCCAGGCTTTTATCCCTTAAGGTGATGCGCCGATTTCCCGGCACCTGTGACGCTCGGTCCTGGCCTGGTTGCCACATAGTGATGGTAACCAGCGGAACCCTAGACACCTGATTAGCAGCAAAAATTATAACACGGTTTGTGATGTAAACCATGTGCAGCTGGCGGGTGGGAACCTGAGCCGTAACCTTACGTTTCTGTTCAAATATCCCTGCTAGTCTAATATATTTTTTGCTTGCGTCCCACCGGTGAATGCGGCAGTTTTTGCATAATAGCTGTAGATAGGTTTGGCGAGTTGTTTCCTACCTTGGAGGGACCCATTAAGAGGGTTTCTTACTGGCTACCTGCTGGGCAGCAAGTGAATCCGGCACAACCTCCCTTTCCACGCTGCTAGGCATGGGTGCAGCAGCCACCGTTGAGGAAGGGATGAAGGCCCTAGGGCAAATAGAAACGGGGTGGAGTTTTGTGCTGGCTGACGTAAAAGGGAATATTGGCTTTCAGATGTCCGGGCTCGTGCCGTAGAGGCGGGAGGGCGGCAGGTTGCCTGGCTTTTGCGGTTTTGACCAGGGGCCGGTGACCGCTATCGGCAACCGGGCCACTATTCACCAGGGGCAACTATACCGCAGCGCCAGCCGCATGACTTCCTTCCTACCCTCGTTTAGACTTGTCACCGATATGGGGCAAAAAGCGGTCTTTACCAACCTGGCTGGTGGGCCTTCCGACCGCCGTTTCTCCAAGTGGTACTGTTCAGACCTGGAGAATTGGATCGAGGGGGAATATAAGCGGGTTAGCGCGGAGCCAGATCAAGAGAAGGTAGCTTTTTAAAAGAGTAAAAACGATGTCGATAGGCGACTGGTTGGCGTACAAAGATTTCGCAGATGGATATGGCAAGCTGGAAAGCTTGCGTTACGGCGAGTGAATAAAAAGACCCCGCAGATGCTCTAGATCTGTGGGGTCTTTGTGCGTCAGGCGCGGCTATGCGTTATGGCATATTGGCTTGGATGGCGGCCTTGATGATCTCCGCTTCCATCACCAAATGCGCGGCCGTTTCTTCTGGCAGCACATTACCGGATAAGCCATTCACCTCGTTGATAAAGGCGTTCAGGCGATTTATAGCCACGTGAGGTTTTCCGTCAAGTAGCTTCTCAAGCGCACCTTCCAACTTCACGATCAGCGAGTTACCCTGTCCCTTGTTAAGCACACCCTGATCTACCAGATCTTCGATCTGACCAATCAAGTCACCGATCATATCTGCAGGCAGTTCGTAGCGAACAAACACGGCCGTTGTCCGTCCGGGCACTGTGAAGCTTCCGTTTACAGAATCGAAAGTGCTTGTCTTCACGGTGTCATCCACTGAGTTGGCCTGTACCAGGTGCAAAGCCAGGTCCTGGCCAACTAGATCGCTAAGGCTGATGCTCTGTGCCTCGTCATTGGCGTTGACTAGGACGACGATGGCCTCGTAATGGCGATCTAGATCCACGGCCGTATCAGACATGTCGTCGATGCTCATCACGATCAAGCCGGGCAACTGCGCCGAGCCTGTATTGTGGAAAGCGACGCGCTTCTGCACGTCTTCCAACGTCTGCAGACGGAATAAGGGGGAGCTGTCACGCATGGCCAATAGTTCCTGGAATAAGGCGGCCGACTGCATGATATGATCCGCGCCCGGTTTCAAATCTGGATTGGCCAACAGCGGCTGCATGATTGGCCAGTTATCCTGGTTCTTACCCGCTACAGGCAGACCGACGCCGTAATTATTCTCTTGGTATGTGAAGTCCAGCTTGTTGAACCAATCGCCGGAGTTGAAGCTATCGCGGTCGAAGGACTTGGAGCGCAGCAGGTCGCTGCCGGCGTGCATGAAGGGCACGCCCTGCCCCAAGAGGACCGTAGAGAGGCCCACATTCTGGACACGCACACGGTCGGTCATACTGGTATCTACCGGATTCTTGTACGTATTGTTATCGTACAGCGTCTGGTTGTCATGCTTGGAGATATAAGTGATATCTTCCTGCGGATCCTGCGTGTACCCCGCCGGCTGGCCATTATAGTCGACGTCCTTACCCGTTACCGTGGCGCCAGTGCGATCTATGAACTCGTAATCGGCCAGGTTACCAGCCATACCCACGCGAATCTGATCGGTTAGCAGGAGTAAAGTCGCCAACTGGTCCGAGTCGGTATAGGAGATGGTGAGCACATGGCTCAAAGGATCATAGCTGAAGGTAACCCTTTGACCCGCTTCAACGCTGAAGGGGATATTCGGGCCGTTTTGCTCACCGCCCACGCCATAGTTCTCATCCCAGCTCTCGTTGATAGTTACCTTGGCTTCATAGCTCCCAGGGGGGATGTCGCTAGTGGAGAAGCTGTAGATGCCGTCGCCATCTGGGTCTTGCAGCCAGGATTGTAAGCAGTCGGGCTGCCAGTCGCCTGAGCAGCCGATCTCGTCTTGGAAGCTCCCCGGAACGGTGGCTATCACCTTGTTGACATTGTCGGTCACCCAGTTTGTGGCGTGAGAATAGTAAAACTTGACATCTGTGTCGGCGCCTAGATCAAGTGCGATATTGGACCCATTAGGCTCAGCATTAGCCCCATAGTTCTCATCCCACGAGTCGTTAAGCGCAGCCTTGTACTCCCAGCTCCCACCGGGGACCATGAAGGTCCTCTGCCACACCGAATCATCAGGGTCATAGATCAGGTGGGTGGCCGCGCAGTCGGGCTGCCAGTCGCCTGGGCAACCCAGCTCCTCCTGCAAGCTACCGGCGATGGTGAGCGAGGTTGGCTCTGGAACAGGCTCTGAGCCAGTGTTCAGTTCGTTCGGATCATAGAACAGACCGTTGGCGAAGCCCTGCCGGCGTACGAGCTCATCGCCGCCGTCAAAGGGTCCGCCGCCGCGCACGGCGTCACGCAGGCGGTCGCTGAAAGTGCCGATGCCCAAACCACCTACGTTCAATTGCGTTGCGTTGACGCCGCGGGCGTTGTCGGCCACTTCGCCGAAGTTCCAGCCCTCACCGTAGACATAGATCGACTTGCCGTCTACGCCATCGTCTTTCATCGTGAGGGCATCCAGAGCGGCGCGAACTTCTTCCATGTTGCGCAGCATGTGGTGGCCCATGAGGTCAAAGCGGAAGGCATCGACTTTGTATTCTTTGGCCCAGGTCACCAGCGAGTCGATCATCAATTTTTCCATCATATTGTGCTCAGTAGCCGTGTTCTGGCAGCAGGTGCTGGTTTCAACCTGGCCCTGGTCGTTCAAACGATGGTAATAGCCGGGTACGATACGATCCAGCACAGATTTCTCATCCTGGCCAGCGGCGTTGGTATGGTTGTAAACCACGTCCATCACCACGCGCAGTTCGCTGTCCTCATTGAGCGATTTCACCATCTCACGGAATTCGACGATGCGCGCCGAGCCGTCAGGATCCGTGCTGTAACTGCCTTCCGGCGTTGTGTAATGGAAGGGATCGTAGCCCCAGTTGAAACCATCCAGATCCTCGACGGCCGTTATCGCCGCTTGCTGCTCGTCGGAATCGGGTGCGTAACTCTCCAGTACGCCCCAATCCGCCTCCCGCCATTCCGCCTTGTTCTCATTAATCGTGGCGATGTCAAAGACAGGCAGCAAGTGCAGGTGCGATAAGCCCGCTGCTTGCAGCGCCTGCAAATGATCGACGCCGTAGGTATCCTGCAACGTAAACGCTTTGTACGTCCCTTTCAGATCATCAGGCACAGAGGGGTCATTGACGCTGAAGTCGCGCACATGGATCTCGTAGACAGAGATATCTTCCGGGGCCGCCAATTCTGGTTTGGTCACCGTGTCCCAGCCGGCCGGTTTCAGCGAAGCATCGCTCAAATCGACGATCTGGCTGCGCGTGCTGTTCATGGCCAGGCTCAAGGAATAGGGATCAGTGACCTCGTTATACTCAACCTGGCCCGTGGAATGGACATACACTTCAACTTCGAATAGATAGTACTTACCCTTCCAGCTCGAATCACCGGTGATACTCCAAACGCCGTTTGCGGTATCCCAGGTCATCGGCATGGCTGTGCTGGTCTTAGCCGGATCGGAATCGTCGAAGAGATGGAAGGTGACCGATTTGGCCGTCGGTGCCCAGAGGCGGATGGTTGGTATGTCTCCATCCCAGGTGACGCCCAACTCGCCGTCATAGGTATAAAGGTCATCGAGCACGCCGGGAATTTGCAGGCCCGTGGCGTCGACGGATTGCCCTTCGGCGTTCACGGCCGACATGGCGATCTGTCCCTTCAGGATATCGGGAATCATCGACCGATCACCTTCGGCGATCTCCAGCGGCGGCAAGCCTGCCAGGTGCGGGAACTTCTGAGCAACCTCAGGGCTGACCGTGCCGGGGCTAAGGTTGATGAATTCACCACCAATGATGCCTGTGTCCGTCGTCTGCAGACCGCCGGTATCCGTGGTGACCAGTGTATAAGTGAGGTCGGGATCGGTGGCCGCCTCCCAGAGGATCGTCTTGTCGTCGACCCAGTAAGCGCGCTGCTCGTCGATATTGCCGGGATTGGGGCCCGGTTCGCCCAGCAGCGGGTAGACATACTGCGGCTCGTTGGGCGTATTCGATACTTCAGCCTGCAGCTGCCATACCTCATAGCCCCAATCGTCGAAGATCAGGAACTGGTCAGGGCCGGGGTCTTTTTCGTCGCCCCGGTGGATGATGTGAGCCAGTTCGGACGCTCCATCTACCAAATCGACCTTGAAGACCGGGCCAAAGACGTCCAGATCACTCCAGCGCACAGGTTCCTGCCACGACGGGTTGGGGTTGAGCGCGCCTAACCAGACGTGCATGCCCCAAAAATCGTTAAAGTCGGGGCTCGAATTGTCGCCATAATCTCCGTCGGGACGATGGTAGTGGATAGTAGCGAAATCTTCGGCCGCGCCACGGGAGGGATAGATTTCCAGGTCGCCAGACTGCTTCCAAACGGTCGGGATCTCGGCAGGGATGAAGCTTTCATCAGGTCCGGGATCCTTGGCGTCGCCACGGTGGATAATGAAGTTAACCGGCTGGCTGGAGTCGACGATCTGGATATTCCAGAAAGCTCCGTAGTCATCTACGCCATCAAATGGCTTGGGAGTCGTCCACTCGGTCCCTTCTGAGGGATCGATGGCGTCGCCCCACAGGTGCAGGCCCCAGAAATCATTATAGTCGGAGCTGGTGGGATCGCCGTAGTCGCCGTCAGGCCGGTGGTAGCGGACCGTGGTGAAACCCTGCGCCGCGGCCTGCGAAGTGTAGATCGCGGTGTCATCCTGGCGCAGCCAGATTTCCGGCGTCGAACCGGGGTTGAAAAAGCGGTCACCATCGTTAGGGGGGCCGGGGTCTTTGGTGTTGCCACGGTGGACGATGAATCCAACATTGCTAGCGTCCGGCAGTAGTTTGACCCAAGCGAAACGGCCGTATTCATCCTCGCCCAGGAAGGGCTTGGGGGCAGTCCACTCGATGGTCTCCTCGATATCGCCCCAGAGATGCAGACCCCAGTAGTCGTTGAAGTCGCCGGTGGTGTGGTCGCCGTAGTCGCCATCCTCTCGGAAATAATGAATAATGGCGTAGTCGGCGGCTCCCAGCGGCGGCTCAGGTTCTTGGATCACGGGCATGATGCCCGTCACCTTGGTCGCGTTCAAGTTGCCAGAAAGGTCATCGACGATGGCCTTAAAGGAAAGCGTGCTGCCCTCTGGCAGGTCATGAACGGGGTAGAACACGCGGTATGGGGGATTGTCATCCGCACCGATGGGCACATAGTCGCCACCATCCACGCTAACGGCAAAGGTGATTTCGGCATAGATATCGCTTCCAAGCTCGGCCACCACCTCAAGGCGATCAACAACGTCGTGCCCATCTTTGTTGTCTTTTTGTAGAATCACTTCCTGGCCATTTGACAGGTTACTGATGAAGATGCTAGGCGCTGCTGGGCTTTCCGAGATTGGTCCGCTGGCCTTGTAGATGACAAAGCCCAATGGCGGTACGTCGAGCGTCAGTTCGCCGCTGGCATCAGTAGTCAGGCTGGCCTGGGCGCTGCCCCCTTCCACTAACAATAAATCAAACTGGATGCCTTGATCATAGAAGGTCGGTATGGTAGCTTGACCGGCGGTCTCGGCATTGTTGAAGGCAACCAGATATTCGATTTTCTCAAGCCGCTCGATCCTGGAGAAGGCATACACGCCTGGGTCATTGGTGCTGAAGCGATGGATTTGCGCCCCTCGTCGCAGGGCCGGATGGGCTTTGTAAAGCTCAGCGTAATCAGCTAGCGCCAGGTAAATCGGATGGGCTTGGTCAAAGTTGTCATCGGCCGTCGTCGCGTCGGTTCCAATAAGGTCGTCGTCGTTGTACTCTGGCACCTGGCTGGGGAACATATCCTGGCGGGCTAGCTTATCGCCGCCGTCGCCAGTGAATCCTTGCTCATCGCCATAGTAGATAACCGGCTGTCCCCTGGTAAAGAACATCAGGGCATGGGCCAGTTTAGATCGGGCCTGTAATTCAGCGTCGCCGGCTCCAGTCTGGTCGACGCGCTGGAGGAAGTAACCGATGCGACCCATATCGTGGTTGCCAACGAACGTGGGCATGGCATAAGCGTTGCTGTCGGCATCAGTATAATAGTCATCTTTCTCAAAGAAATCTCGGAGATTGTCGGTGGCCCCATCTTGCGAGGCGAAGTTCCGAGCGGCCAACTGGAAGCTGAAGTCAATGGTCGATTGCAGCTTGCCGCGGGTGGAGAATTCGCTCAAGAATGGCGGGCCGAAGTTTTGATCGAAGACCTCGCCAAAGGCAAAGAAGTGGTCAATGCCTTGAGCCTCGGCCGCAGCCAGAATATCTGGCCCAAACTTCTGCCAGAACTCCATATTGACGTGCTTGGTTGTATCGATGCGGAAGCCGTCGACGCCAAAATCCACGATCCAGGTGGTGAAGATGTCGATCATGCCATCGACGACCTCTTTACGTTCCGTCCACATGTCGTCCAGGCCAAAGAAGTCGCCGTAGAGGGAGTTCTCGCCCTGAAAAGAGCTATCGCCCCGGTTGTGGTATAGCAAGGGATCGTTCAGCCAGGCCGGATTTTTGGCAGTTTCTTCGCCGGTTGGAACCACAGGTGCATATGGGAACGAGCTCGTGTCGACTTCGGGAAAGGTGTAGTCTGCTTGTCCAAAGTAAGCGAAATCGCTATCGTCAAATGGATCCCCATTAACATCGCGGTAGGGGAAATCGGTTTTATTGCGATAACCGGCGTTCCCCTCCAACTGGACGACATCGGCCGTGTGATTGGTCACGATATCCATGAAGACATTGATGCCACGGGCGTGGGCATCGTCGACCAGGGCTTTGAATTCCGCATTCGCACCCAGGTGCGAGTCAGCCTGGAGGAAATCCAGGATCCAGTAGCCGTGATAACCCGACGAATGGCCATACAGATTGGTCGAATCGGGCTGAACGGTCTTGTTCAGATAAATCGGGCCAACCCAGACGGACGTCACACCCATATTCTCCAGGTAGTCCAGTTGGCTCTTAAGGCCAGCCAGGTCGCCGCCATGGTAATAACCTCTATCAGCGGGCAAGAAACCATGGGTCAAAACATTTTCCCGAGTATCATTTTCCACACAGGGACCGGTATACGCGCCACAGTCATTGGCGTTATCGCCATTTGCGAAGCGATCAGGGATGGTGAAGTACAACACCTCGTCCTGGAAGGGGTGCTGCAGGACGGGCCGTACTAAATCCGCATCCCCTGGCTCAAGGCCACCGGTGTCGACTGTGACTGAGACCTGGTTTCCGGCTGTATCATACTCAAATGTCACAACGGATCCTACCGAGGGCACATTGAAAGGCTTATTGTTAGCCGGATAGCTGACGCCCCAGGTATCATTGAGCGCCATCTTATATTCCCAGCTCCCTGTAGGAACGGTAAATTCCCCACGCCACACATCGTAGCCTTGCTCGGTCATGTGCGTGGCCGCACAGTCCGGCTGCCAGTCGCCAGGGCAGCCCAACTCATCTTGCAGGCTGCCCACCAGGGTGACAGATGTAGGCGCCGCTACGGCAGGTTGGGCCGCGCTGCCGGCCAAGGTCACCACGAACATGACCAGCACAAAAACGGCAAGAAACTTCATGATCGATGCTAGATTCTTATTCATTCTTAGGGACTCCTTTTCCTACCAACTAAAAAACGCTACGTGCGTGATGGCTCGTAGCGTTTCTATCATGGATAAGCTGTGGGAAAAACGACCGTCGGCCGCCAGGGGCAAATAATCTTGCCCAACTGAGGCGGGGCGCTAAGCCGTACTGCAAACGCGATTCGATGGTTCATGTGGGTTCATTGGCCAGCCGTCACACTAAGCGGATAGCCACGAAGCCTTTTATATCATTGGCAATGGCGCGGGTCAATAGCAGTCGCTGGAGACTCAGGGCGATTCCAAATTAAATAGATAGAGGCTGGGTAATTTAAAGTATGGTAATATAATAAAGCGGTTTATTCTAATGTTTGATGTGGTTTATGTTTTTTTCCAGAAACCACATCGATTCTTGTGATTAGTCGGGTAGTCATTTAGTCAGGGTTGGTAAGATGACCTTAGGCGCTGTTTGGGAGATCGTGGCGTGGGTACGGCCGTGTTTTCTCGCGCGAAGGATTGTTTCTCTATTTTACAATAGAACATATGTTCTTGTCAATGATCGGTTTGGCTGTAGAAAACTGGGCTTTTCCAATCTGGCATCAGCACGTCGTCACTTTAATGCGCAGTTAAATCTGAAGTTGGCTTCTTTATCCTGACTTTGGAACCGCCCTGGCCGGAAACCCACGTTTTGGAGTGGCGAGTATGTTGACTAAGGTGTCCTGTTTTCTGGCCTGCTAGCGAAGTGTTGGTGCACCAAGTCGGTGCAGCGTTGATCTCCGTAAGTTGGATAGCCAAGGGCGAGGATATCGGCCGTTTCAAATGCCAACCAGCGAAACAGTTCCATCGTGGCCAGCAGAGCACGCCAGATATCTGTCTCCTCATAATGGGCAAAAATCTGCGGCAGCGCGGCCACAGCTCGTGGATCGGCCCACGTTTCTAAAAAGCGCCCACGCATCCAGGTGTCGAAATCGGGATCTTGGCTCGCCAGGGCATGAAATTCCAGCATGCGCAGCAGTAAGTTCTTGAGGTAACCGTCGCAGCAGGATTTGGCCCACCACAGCTCGCCCCGTCGCAAATGTTTTGCCGTCCAGACGGTATGGAACCAGAAATCGTTGACGACGTCGAGGTATTCTGTTTCGCTGGTGGGAATAGGGACAGGCTGCTGCCCTTGCACGGCCGTGATCTGCTCCGCCAGACCATCTTTATCGACCAGGACAGTGAAACCGCGGCGAAAGATATCCGCTTCCAGTTCCGGAAGCCCCCCGGCCAATTGCTGCCGGAAGCCATCGACGGAAGCGGGCACAAAATCGACGTCGAGCCCACCCTCAAAAAGAACGCGTCGCTCAAAGCCGCCATCGGGCGTACGCTCCAGAAAGCTGAGCCACGGTTGGCCCATATGAAGCAGCCAATCCGTCGCCTCCATATAGAATTGCGGCCTCTCAGCGAGGAATAGCAGATCGAGATCGGACCATTCATCCGCCGACCGGTCACGCCGCGCGCGCGAGCCAAAAACGAAAGCGGCGCGAATATCCCCCTCGGCCTGCGCCCAGCTGATAAATCGTTCTAGCAATTGTTTGTAACCTGCACTCGTCAAATACATTTTGCTACTCCAGTTGCGGCTGTTCGGCCTGCAACTTTGCCAATAACTGTTCATTCTGCTCGACGGTGAAGCCATTGGCGTCATGTGTCAGGCCGCCGCGGAAGAGGGCGATGGCCTCCTTCACTCACTCAACAGCCTCTGGAGTCCGCTCCAATGTTGCAACAGCATAGCCACATTCCACAGCGTCGTCGCCTCCCCGCTGCGGTCCCCCACCTCGCACCTGATGGGCAGCGCTTCCTCGTAGAATTGTAACAACCCCTTTCGCCGGCCGAGGCCATTGTAAGTCCAGGCCAAATTGTTAAGTAGCCTCGCCCAATTAGCTCTTTTAACGATATAACAGTTCAGCGCCACGCCCTTGCTGGATGAGCGGAATGTAGGTCTCCAGTTCTCCCTGAACGGCCGCATCGGTGAGATCGATGGTCTGTCCCCGTTCGGCGGCCATGTAGGCAGCCATGACCAGCCTGGTAATCTCTAGGCCATAACTCCAGGGGAGGAAGCCATCCTCGCCGGACAGAAAAGCGCGGAGGGCGTCTTCGTTCTCATCGGTGTAGCCGTAGAGGTCAGCCTCGTTGTATTGCACGGCGAGCAAACCGCGCGAAGCGGTCGCTTTTTCGAGCGCTGTTTCGGCGTCGGCTATGGCTTTGGCCGCGGCATCGCCAATGAAGAGTTCCAAGGTCGAGCGCAAGGTGTTGATCTCGAAGGCGTAGCCAGGGCCCATGCCATCCATAGAGATGCGCAGACCCTGTTTTTCAAACATCCAGGAGTTGGTGAATTGGGCCTTGGACTTCTGGCCCGTCTCAGGGTTGCGGTAGGTGATCATACCGGTGGCGAAATCTTCGGCCGGGGTCTTGCTGTAATCGACGCCCATATCCTGGAGCAGCTTCTCGCGCCAGGTGGGTAAGCCCCATTTTAGGAGCGCGGTTTCGGCCGTCACTGAAACAGGCTGCAAGAATGTTGGCGGCTTGCCGGCCGGCGTGAGCGCATACCAACCGGCAGCGATGCTGTGGCAGCCCATATCGCACAGCACGCCTCCGCCCTGCCGTACCGGATCCCAGAACCAGGGCTTGTGTGGACCAGCGTGCTCTTCGGCCGATCGGGTGAGGAGGAGCGGTCCCATGGCCTTTTGCTGCGGCTCGAGCTGGGCCAATTGGGCACGGATCGGCTTCATAAATATCTGGTTCTCGAAGTACGCTGTACGTAGACCGGCTGCTTCGGCCAGCTCAACCAGGTGGCGCGCTTCGGCCACATTGCGGCCCAGCGGTTTCTCGCAGATGACCCCTTTCAGCACTGCTCCATCGTTTACCGCGGCAACGATCTCTTCCATGATCTCGACGCGCACATAATTAGGCGCATAAATGGCGATAGCATCCACATGCAACGCCATTTCGCCCACGCTGCTTTATATTTTGCCCTGGCCTAGATTATGCTCCTGGACATATTGAGAGAAAGCCGTGGTCGTCGCCTGCGTTGGCCAAACTACCCCCGCGATATCCGCATTTCGTACCTGCAGCAGCGCCTGCGCCTGGAACCTGGCAATGAAGCCGGCCCCTACAAAACCGAGTTTAAATGTGGCCATTTTTACCCTTACCTCCATAAGCATAACTGTCAGCCATCAGTTGTCAGCTGTCAGGAAAACGATAGGTGTCCTGGAATTTCATTGTAGCAAAATCCTTTCCCGGCATACAATAGGAAGAAGCTGTCAGGGGACAGCGTTCAGCCTTCAATTGACAGCCAAAAGCTGAAGACTGCTGGCTAAAATTAAACAGGAGTGTGTGCTATGCCTTTGACTTTTGATCTGCCTCTTGAAGAACTGAAGGATTACCAGGGGCGCAATCCACGGCCGTCTGACTATGACGCTTTTTGGGAGGAGGGCTTGGCAGAGATGCGGGCGGTTGATCCGCAGGTGGAACTGCGGCGGGCGGGCTTTCAAACCTCTTTTGCAGAATGTTTCGATCTGTATTTCAGCGGGGTTGGCGGTGCGCGGGTGCATGCCAAGTTGTTACGGCCGCGTCACGCCGATCAGCCCCAGCCGGCTGTGTTGATGTTCCACGGTTATTCCGGCGA
>JAACFF010000402.1 GCA_009937635.1 Chloroflexota bacterium | reverse complement strand
ATATTGGCTATGATGTGGGCCGTCTCAAGGTCAACGAAGGCTATGCTCGGTTCTCTGTGACTAAGGAGTGGTTGAAAGGTCGTGGCTGGGAGCCAGATGAAATCTTTGCCGAGAGATTGGGCTTTAGCAAAGATGAGTGGAGCCCCCTTAATGATAAAGCGATTGAGGTCTGCGCTCGTGAGTGGTGTGCCGCAATGTTGGAGAGATTCGAAGATCTTCTTCCAGAAGATGATGGCATTGATTTAATGACGGCCGAATTGAATGAAGTGGAGCAGCTGGCGAACAAAATTACGGGCGTCACGCACGATCCACTCCCCTACCTGGGCAAGGAGCTGCTATTTGATGGCAAGACTGGGCGGCCATTTGATCAATCTGTTACGGTCGGCGTGCTGCACATGCTGAAGCTGGCTCACTTGGTTGAGGACAAAGCCCACGCCCGTTCAACCGGTCCTTATTCATTGGTTACGCAGCAACCGCTTGGTGGTAAGGCTCAGTTTGGTGGACAACGGTTTGGTGAAATGGAAGTGTGGGCTCTTGAGGCTTATGGTGCGGCCCACACCTTGCAAGAGATGTTGACCGTCAAGTCTGACGATGTACAGGGTCGTGTGAAGACTTATGAATCCATTGTCAAGAACGAGCCGATAGAAGAGCCTGGTGTTCCTGCATCTTTCCGTGTTTTGGTAAAAGAGTTGCAGAGTTTGGGATTGGCTGTGGAGGCTGAAACGGAAGATGGTGAAACCCTTCGTTTCGGCAAGGAAGATGACCGACGTAGTAGTCGTAATAGGTGGACTGGCGCGGGAATGCTAGACTACAGGCGTGTACGGCGATAGCCGTTTGAAATGAGGCCGCAGTCGGCCTGCTCATTGATGAGCTTGGTGTAGGCGTAGATTAAAATCTCAATGATTTGTTGACTAAGCCACATATTGTGGTAAAATTTCTCTTTCGTATGTATGTATAAAATGAGTAGCTAACGAAAGCTGAAGTTTCCAAACGAATAGCGAAGAATTCGAAAGGAGGCCATCGCAATATTGCATTACGGTGGCCTCCGTTTGTCGCGAGTTGACGCCGGGATTGAGCATAGGTAAGGAACCTGGCACGGCTCGCGATTGTTTGTAGGTCGGAGATCAGATTTCGACCAATAATGCGGAGTTAGATTGTAACTCTTAAGAGCGACAAATAATGAGTAAGGAGAGATCGAAGCGTGCCGACAATTAACCAACTTGTACGCAAGGGTCGTAAGGCCAAGTCGAAGAAAAGCACTGCACCAGCGCTGCAATGGACGTTTAATTCTTTCCGCCAGCGCAGGACGCGCCAGGCAAGGGGTGCTCCGCAGAAGCGGGGTGTTTGTACTCAGGTGAAGACGATGACACCGAAGAAGCCGAATTCGGCATTGCGCAAGGTAGCCCGAGTTCGACTGACAAATCAAATCGAGGTCACGGCATATATCCCTGGTGAAGGTCACACTTTGCAGGATCACTCAGTTGTTCTGGTTCGTGGTGGACGTGTAAAAGATTTGCCTGGAGTGCGTTACCATATCGTACGGGGTACATTGGATGCCGGTGGTGTTGAGAATCGCAAGAAGGGTCGCTCGAAGTACGGTACAAAGACCCCGAAGTAAATTCTAGAAATGATGTATTGTAACCCCGGCCTGTGTTGTCTGGAGTACAGTACACGACGGGAATAGTGTTATGCCAAGACGTTATCGTCCAGAAAAGCGCGCAGTAGAACCTGATTTGCGCTACGACAATATTCATGTTTCTATGTTCATCAACCGACTTATGAAGATGGGCAAGAAGAGTACCGCCAGGCGGATTTTGTATGACAGCTTCGATCTTATCGAGGAACGTGCTAAGCGCCCGCCGATTGATGTGTTTGAGCAAGCGTTGCAAAACGTCGCGCCAAGTGTTGAGGTGAAGCCGCGCCGTGTAGGCGGCGCCACTTATCAGGTGCCAATTCCGGTGGAGCCGCACCGTCAGATGTCACTGGCGATGCGTTGGCTTTTGGCGGCAGCACGAGGTCGCAGCGGGCGTTCTATGGCTGAGAAGCTATCAGGCGAGCTGATGGATGCTGCTAATAGGCAGGGCGCAGCGGTTAAGAAACGAGATGATAGCCATCGTATGGCCGAGGCAAACCGCGCCTTTTCGCACTTTCGCTTCTAGTATTTGGTAGTATTCGATGAATCGCTTTGCTCTTGATCGGGTCCGGAATATAGGCGTGATTGCCCACATTGATGCGGGTAAGACGACCACGACGGAACGTATCCTGTACTATACGGGACGCATTCATCGTATGGGTGAGGTGCATGAAGGCACGGCCACGATGGATCACATGGAGCAGGAGCAGGAGCGAGGTATTACTATTACATCGGCAGCTACTACCACGTACTGGCTAGATCACCAGATTAACATCATTGATACACCTGGTCATATTGATTTTACGGCCGAAGTGCAGCGAAGCCTTCGCGTTTTAGATGGGGGCGTAGTGGTTTTTGATGCCGTGGCCGGCGTAGAGCCGCAATCTGAAACCGTGTGGCGACAGGCGGATGAGTATAATGTACCTCGCATTTGTTTTGTAAACAAAATGGATCGTATTGGCGCTGATTTCACCCGCACGATCAAGATGATTCGAGATCGTCTTAATGCAAATCCAATTGCAGTCCAGTGGCCAATTGGCAGTGAATCGGCTTTTAGGGGTATCGTTGACTTGCTGTCTATGGAAGCAGCGATCTGGGAAGAAGATGATCTAGGTGCGACCCCTGTTATGTCTGACGTACCTGAAGAAGTACTAGAGGAAGCTGTGAAGGCGCGGCAGGCTATTGTTGAGTACATCGTCGAGACAGATGATGAGTTGATGTTGCGCTATCTGGAAGATGAGGATATATCGGCAGACGAACTGCGTTGTGCTCTGCGAAAGGCGACGATTGCCGGAGAGGCAACGCCCGTATTTTGTGGGACTGCCTTGCGAAACAAAGGCATTCAGCGCGTGTTGGATGCGGTTGTGCATTATTTGCCATCACCCGAAGATGTTCCGCCGATGGAGGGAACAAATCCCTACACCGAGAAGGTGGAGCAACGGTTTGCCAACGACGATGAGCCTCTATCGGCTCTTGTTTTTAAGATCGTTACCGATCCTTATGTAGGTCGTCTCGCCTATTTTCGTGTGTATTCGGGCGTGTTGCATAGTGGTGATTCGGTGTTGAACACCACGAAAAACAAAAAGGAACGCATAGGTCGAATTTTGCGAATGCATGCCGACCGTCGCGAGGATCTTAAGGAGGTTCGTGCAGGAGATATTGCCGCCACGCTTGGCTTAAAAAGAACGTTTACAGGTGAAACGCTCTGTGACGCGAAGTCACCGATTTTGTTGGAATCTATTGAATTTCCGGAACCAGTGATTTCTCTGGCGATTGAACCGAGAAGTAATGCCGACCAGGAAAAAATGGGACTAGCGCTCAAGGCGCTTTCGGAGGAGGATCCAACTTTCCAGATCAAAACAAACGATCAAACTGGACAGACAATTCTTTATGGAATGGGAGAACTTCACCTTGAAGTTTTGGTCGATCGCATGTTGCGCGAATTCCGTGTCGCTGCCAATGTTGGTAAGCCGCGAGTTGCTTACCGGGAGACTATCACAAAGACCGTAGATAAAGCAGTTGGCCGATTTGTACGACAGACTGGTGGCCGAGGACAGTACGGGCATGTCGTGCTGCGTTTGGAACCGCTGGAACCAGGAGCGGGTATTGTCATTGAGGATGCCATCGTGCGTGGAGCGATTCCCAAGGAGTACGTGCGGCCTGCGGAGGCTGGTATCAGGGAATCGCTGTCAAGTGGTGTTTTAGCAGGTTACCCAATTGTGGATGTCAAGGCGACGCTTTACGATGGATCTTTCCATGATGTAGACTCCTCGGAAATGGCATTCAAAATTGCTGGTTCTATGGCCATTAGGGACGGAGTTGACAAAGGTAGTCCGGTTCTATTGGAACCGATCATGTTTATCGAGGTAGTTGCACCTGAAGACTATACGGGAGACGTAATCGGAAATCTTTCGGCAAATCGCGGCATGATTGAAGGCATGGAGATGCGCGTAGATGGATTACAGACCATTAAAGCCAAGGTGCCTCTGGCGGAAATGTTTGGTTATGCGACCCGGTTACGGTCAATGACCCAGGGGCGTGGCATATTCACAATGGAATTTAGTCACTATGCGCCATTGGGCGAGGATTTAGCCCGCGATGTGTTGCGAGGGTATGCCTAGGTGAGGCTCGATCTGGATAGAAGATAGAGCGCAACCAGGTAATTCATTTGTTAAATAGGTTGAAGTCATAAATCAAGGGAAGTGAAATTATGGCCAAAGAGAAATTTGTGCGCGAGAAGCCACACGTCAACATTGGTACCATCGGACACGTGGACCACGGAAAGACGACTCTGACGGCAGCCATCACCAAGGTGTTGGCGATGAAGGAGTTGGCTGACTTTTCGGCGTTCGACCAGATCGACAATGCGCCGGAAGAGAAAGAGCGTGGTATCACGATTGCCATCTCGCACGTCGAATACGAGACGGAGGCGCGACATTACGCCCATGTGGACTGCCCAGGACACCGTGATTACATCAAGAATATGATCACGGGTGCGGCGCAGATGGACGGGGCGATTCTGGTTGTATCGGCGCCGGACGGGCCGATGCCACAGACGCGGGAACATATTTTGTTGGCGCGGCAAGTGGAAGTGCCGGCGATCGTCGTCTACATCAACAAAGTGGACCAGATGGATGACGAAGAATTGCTGGAGCTGGTGGACTTGGAGCTACGCGAGTTGCTGGATATATACGAGTTCCCAGGGGACGAGACACCGATCGTGATGGGCAGTGCCTTGCAGGCGCTGGAATGCACGAGTGAGGACCCGGAAGCGCCAGAGTATGCCTCGATCTGGGAGTTGCTGCGCGTGGTGGACGAGTACATTCCCAATCCGCAGCGAGAGACAGAACTTCCGTTCATGATGTCGGTAGAAGACGTCTTTTCAATCAAGGGGCGCGGGACAGTGGTGACGGGACGTGTGGACCGTGGCACGTTGCTGCCGAACAAAGAAGTAGAAATCGTGGGCTTAACCGACGAGATCCGCAAGGTAGTTGTGACCTCGATGGAGATGTTCCACAAGATCTTGGACAAGGTAGAAGCGGGAGACAATGCGGGACTATTGTTGCGCGGAGTTGGACGCGAGGAGATTGAGCGTGGCCAGGTATTGGCGAAGCCAGGCAGCATCACACCGCACACAGAGTTCATGGGTGAGGTGTATGTGCTGCGCAAGGATGAAGGTGGGCGGCACAAGGCATTCTTCAACGGCTACCGTCCGCAGTTCTACATCCGCACGTTGGATGTGACAGG
>JAACFF010000401.1 GCA_009937635.1 Chloroflexota bacterium | reverse complement strand
GCTCCGCTACCGCTGCACAGGCAGACAGAGATCAGTGATCGTTTTGAGATGGGGGACGACGCACCACCACCCGGAAACCGAGATCGTGGCTGCGGCCCGCCGGATGATCGTCGCCGCGGTAAGCCGCGCGGGCGAGGTTCCGATTGTCGACCCAGGAGCCGCCGCGCACGACGCGCCGTGATACAGCATTTTGCAGCTCTTCCCGACCATCTGTGGCCACATAAGGGTAGCTAAAGGTTGGCTGCTGGATATTATCCCCCCACAATGTTGTCGTCCATTCCCATACATTGCCGGATAGATCGGCGATGCCTTCCGGTGTAAGACCGCCAGGGAATACGCCGGCAGGTGTTGTGCGGCGGATGTGGGTCTCAAAAGTATTGCAGCGAGCAGCGTCGAAATCTGGACCATAGGCGTACGCTCTCCCCTCGAAACCCCGCGCCGCGGCCTCCCATTGCGCTTCACTGGGCAGCGTAAAGACTTTTCCTGTTTGGGCCGACAGCCAGGCACAGTAGGCCCGCGCTTCATACCAGGTCACGCCGACCACCGGCTGCGCCGGGTGATTAAAGCGGCTGTCATCCCAATAATCCGGTTGGCCCGGCGCTTTGCCAACTGGATACCACTCATCATACTGCTGTTCCAACTCCTCCGCAGACGCTTTTTTTAGCCACAACCAATACTCTATCTGTTCCGGAGATGTTTTCTCCCCGCGTATCACATCGTCTGAAAAGCCTTGCAGATATGCTTGCATATCGCGGGCGCTTTGTTTTTGGCCTTCATTTCCGCTTTCCCCGCGCAGCCACGCTTTGGCCGCCTCTGTCTCCCACCAGCGCTCGTTTTCATACCCGCCCGCTTGCATGAACAGCGCGTACTCGGCGTTGGTGACCGGGAAGACGCCCAGCTCAAAGGCCGCGATTTCCACCTGATGCGCCGGTCTCTCATCCTCGTATTGGCTTGTATCGTCGCCAATGGTATAGACGCCGGAAGGAATCGATGCCAGCGGCGGCAGGAGATAATCACCATGCGCGCCGGTTCGTCGTTCAAAGCGCGGGTCGCCCAGCTCGCCCAGCGCTTCCGCCGCCACGATGCGCGCCCGCAAGTCCGCAGCCGGATCACCAATGCGCGTGATGAGGTCTCGCCGCAACTCTGCGACTAGCTGCGGCGAGACCTGCATCTCCATCGCCGCCGCGCAACGCGCGGCCAATGGTAAATTGCCGGGGATCAGGTTGGCCACAAATTGCGCCGGATCTCCCGTCATGGCCGCCGCCAGGATCGTACTCTCTTCCCATCCTGTCGCCGGCAGAGCGGGTAGCGGTTCGCTTACCTCCAGCATGGCCAATGTCTCTTCCAGGGAAGGTGATACGTCCCTGGTCTTCCAAGGCACGGCAACCCGCTGCGGCTCTGGATTCTTCGCCAGTACCTGCGCTGCGAAATATTCCTGGATAAGTTGGTGGTAGAAAGAGAGCTCGCGTGTGGCCAGCTCCTTGTCCAGCACGTTGAGCTGGATGCCGGCGGCAATGATCTCCCGCGCCTGGCTTTCTCCCAGCAGATCGCGCGCCGTGCGCTCCGGCACGCGCACCTGGCCCGCCTCGCCCGCCTGAATGCCGTCTTGCATAGCATAGGCCAGCGTGGCCAGCCGGGGAATCAGGATGCCGTCCTGCGGCAAATCAAACGGTCCGGCCCACGCCTGCTGCAGCACCTGTTGCACGTCATCCTCGCTCAGCAGCCAGTCCGGATCGAAGAGCCGGTGACGTCGCTCGCCTACCTCGCGCTGTAAAGCCAGGCGCACGAGGCCCGTTAGCAGGGCGGCGCGGCCCGCCGGTAGTTCACCAGTCGCGCCAACCTGTTCGGCCAGCAGGCTCAGGAAGAAGGGGTTGGAATACAACTCCAACTGCCCTTCTTCGCGCAGCGTATCCCACACACTATCACCCTCATCGCCCAGGTATGCTTCAAGGAAGGCCCGGATTTGATCCGCCGCCAGCGGCTCCACCTGCACCTGCCGCACCGGTATAGCTTCGCTGCCCAACGGCGCGCTGTAATCGAGGCTGCGGCAGCTAAAGACGGCCGTGTTGCCATAGTGCATCGTGCGCTGCAAGAAGGTTTGCCACTGGCCGATGCGCTCGCGGTAATCTGCTTTGTCGCGGTGCGGCATCTCGTTCAGCCCATCCAGCAGCAGCAAAAAACGGCCGTTTTCAAACAGCGTTGTGAAAGGGGGCAGCTTGGGATGCAGCACCTGCCACAGCTCCGCCAACCAGACCGCGGGCTCTGGCGGCGGCGCGCCGCTCGACGCACCGCGATACCCATTGAGCGGGACAAAGAAGATCGTGCGCCTGCTGCCCTTTTCCAGTTCCTCCCAGGCCAGCTCCAACTGCAGGCGGCGCAGCAGCGTCGTCTTACCGCTGCCCGGCTTTCCCAGAAGCACCAACGCGCGATCGCCAACCTCGGCCAGCAGCCGCTGTAAGCTGTCATATTTCTCGCGCTGCGCATCGGGTGTGAAGCGTAGCCCTTGCGCCTCCTTCCCATGATCTAGCAGCAGGGTCAGTTGTACGAAGCGCCGGTCTATCTGGTAGCGTGGCGCGGAGAGGCGCAGCACGGTTTCCTGGTAATACGGTCGTAGCTGCGACGCTACGCTTTCCACCGCGTCATCCGCTCCCTTGTCGCTCGCCAGCGCAAGCGCGGCGTCGATGCGCGCCGCCAGCCTCGCTGCCTGCTGCGAGCCTTCATAGCCCGTGTTCAAGTGTAGCAGCACCCCTTGCAGCTCATCCCCTGGCAGCTGGTAGATCAGGCGCGCGGTGAAACTGCGCGCGCTGCCACTCCAATCAATTGCGCCGAATCCCTTCCAGTTGCTCAAGATCGGCAGAAGCTGCGCGTCCCGGTCGCCTGCCAACCGGAAGTGGGGCTCGAACAGCTTCAATATCTCTTCATAAAGCTTGGGTGGAAGTGCTGGCATAGCTTCAAACCCTTGTAAACTGAGCAATCAAGCGGCAGAATGCTGCCACCGGCAGCGCCTCGCGCGCTCACATGGACAGGGCCTAGGGTAAAACCGGGCCCTTTTCTTTGGCGAGAAACGCTTCATTTGCGGATGGATCCATGTCACTATTTTGCTGCAGTGTGGCGGCAAAAATGGAAAGATAACTTTATAAGATTCTAGCTGTGTTCACAATAAGCGCAAGATAAACCTGGAGGTGAAATGAAAGAGATGGTGCGCCGTCTCAGTGCCGCAGCCCGCAATGGCTCAAACGTATAAAATTCAACTTAGTCAGGGCTATATTTGAGCATGCGCATGCCGTTTAGAGATACGAGAACGGTGCCACCTTCGTGGCCAATGACGGCCGCCGGCAGCGGCAGGTCGTTCCAGAAAATGGCGGCGAGCATGAGGATGATCATAAAGAGGGCAAAGGCCAAGTTTACGACCAGCGTCTGGCGCGTCTTGCGGCTGAGGCCGATGACATAGGGGATGTTGTGCAAGTCGTCGGACATGAGCACGATGTCGGCCGTTTCCAAGGCCACGTCTGTCCCGGCAGCGCCCATGGCGATGCCGATATCGGCCGTTGCCAGGGCAGGCGCGTCGTTGACGCCGTCGCCGACCATAGCCACCGGCCCATACTTCTCGCGCACCTCGTGCACGACCTGGACTTTGTCTTCAGGCAACAGTTCTGCATAGACGTCATCAACGCCCACTTCGGCAGCGATGTGCTGGGCGACCACGTTGTTGTCACCGGTGAGCATCACCACGTGTTCGACCCCTTTCTCCTTGAGCGCGGCGACGACTTCGGCTGCATCGGGACGCATGATGTCGGCAAAGGCGATGACGCCCAAGATTTGGACCTGGCCCTCGTCTCCATCCATTTGGGCGAAAAGGATGCTGGTCTTGCCTTCATTTTGCAGCCGGTCGACAAAGCGGGAGGCTTCCTGCAGGCCGGAACTGTGCAAATTGGAGAAATAGCGCCGGTTGCCGGCGTGGAAGATACGGCCGTTTACTGTGGCGCGTACACCCTTGCCCGTGGTAGCCTGAAAGGCGGTCGCTTCGGGCAGCATTAATTGGCGATCATTGGCGGCTTGCACGACAGCTTTGGCCAGGGGATGTTCCGATTTATCTTCTACGGCCGCGGCCAGGGTCAGCAGTTCATCTTCGCTGCCTGCCCACGCTGTGCAAGGGATCACATCGGTTACTTTGGGTTCGCCAATGGTCAGCGTGCCGGTTTTATCAAAAGCAATGACTTTAACCGTTGCCGCGTTTTCGACATAGACACCACCCTTAAATAAGACGCCTCGTCGCGCCCCATTGCCAATGGCGGAGAGGACTGTAGCCGGGGTGCTGATGACAATAGCGCAGGGAGAAGCTGCCACCATGATCGTCATGGCGCGATAGAGGGTCTCGTCCGGGGGTTCCTGCATGATAAGGATAGGAATCACAATAGCCAAGGCGGTAAGAATGAGGACACCCATGGCATAGTATTGTTCCGCCTGATCGATAAAGCGTTGTGTTTCTGCCTTTTCGCTCTGAGCTTCTTCAACCATTTGGATGAGCTTGGCAATGGTTGAATCCTTGGCCAACCTGGTGACGCCGATCTCCAGGTGGCCATTTTGGTTGATGGTTCCCGCAAATACTTTGTCGCCTTGCTCTTTGCTCACGGGCATCGATTCCCCGGTAATAGAAGCCTGGTTAACGATGCTGGTGCCCTCTACTACAACGCCATCCAAAGCGATGCGTTCCCCTGGCTTGACCAGAATACGGTCTCCGACGTCGATCCGCTCAATGGGCAAGACGGCCAGCTTGTCGCCGCGGCGCACCAATGCTTGCGAGGGGCGCAGCTTCATCATGGAACGAATAGCGCTGCGGGTGCGTCCCAGGGCGTAACTTTGCAAAACGTTGGAAAGCGAGAAAAGGAAGAGCAACATGGCGCCTTCGAAAGGCTGGCCTACGTAGGCCGCTCCCAGCGCGGCAAGCACCATCACCAGATCGACGTCAATGGTCCGGGCGCGCAACGATTCCAGGCTCGCCTTGAGTCCGAAGGTCCCGCCGGTGATGTAGGCGACGATGTACAGCACGGGCGCAAGGAATGGGGGCGCGTTTGCCATCCCTTCGGCGATGCGCGCCGCTATCATGGCGATGAAGGTGATGGCCGTAAAGATGGCCTCAATATGCTCAATGGTCCATTCCCAAGCAGGAGCGAGGCCTGCTTTTCGCTCTCGGGGCTCGGCAAGGGGTAGTTCGGCCGCGGATGGCTGCACATCAATGCCCAGTTCGCCGACCTGATGCGCCAGTTCGCCGGCTGAAACAAGTTGGTCGTCGTATTGCACGCTCATTACGCCGCCGACGAAGCTGGCCGAGGCGCGGCGAACACCGGTGAATTGCTGCACCTCGCGCTCCAGAGCCAGCGCACAGGATTCGCA
>JAACFF010000400.1 GCA_009937635.1 Chloroflexota bacterium | reverse complement strand
AAGGGGAATAAAAAATATTTCTCAAATTTATGCCAATACAGCCACCTGGGAACCCAACATTGGTGAAATCAACGTAGCTTTCATCGACGGCTCTCATGACACCAGTTTCGTCATCAATGATACGCTCAAGGTTTTAACACATATGAAGCCCGGTGCGTTCATACTTTGGCACGATTTTAACTTGTCTTTGGTGCACAATTACCATTGGATAAAGACCGTAGGTTTGGGCGTAGAGTCCTTATTGTCGGATGGACATATTAAAGGAAGAATTTTTCACCTTCGCGATGCCTGGGTAGGAATTTACCGGGTAGGGTGACTCCTAGCAGTCAAGAAATGCAGAAACGTAGATTGAAGCTTGGACTGGTTTTGGATCCAGAGTTTTACATTCTCGAAAAAAGTGTGACGGCTGTTACAATCCCGCTCATCCGTGCTCTTGTTGCCCATTTTGATACACGCATCATCTACAACCAGGAAACTTATGACAAGTTTTGCACAGAGGTTGATTTTCTGGTTTCGTTCGAGCCGAAATGGGCTGCTCCTGTTCTTAATTGGCGTAGAGCCGGCCGTTTGCGCAGATCATTACCGTCGTGTCCTTGTTACGTGATTATGAGTGACCCGCATATTGAACAGTGGCGTGAGGACTATTTTCTTAGACAGAAATTGGATTACATTCTGGCACTGTACTATCAGCCAATGCGAACTCACTTTCGGCGGGTCCCCAAAGATCGCATCGTTCATTTTCCCTGGGCAGTACCCGATGAGTGGATATCTAGAGCGGAGATATTTTTTCACGGTCAGGAGAAGGTAGCAATTTTTGGCGCATCCCAGAGCGATGCCTACACGCTTCGTAACTGGTGCCGCCAACAGCCAGGTGTTGAGTCATATGATTACAGTGGCGTGGAAAACAAGGTCTTAGAGGGTGATGAGTTTTTCAAGTGGTTACAAGGTTTTGATGCCGTGATTGCTGCTGGTTCTGAAGATACAAAATATCGGTTGACGACGCCAAAATATTTTGAAACGGCCGCGGCTGGATCTCTACTGTTCGCGCAAGACACCGACGATCTTCAACGACTAGGATTCGAAGATGGCACTAACTGCATAGTCTTCTCGAAAGCCAACTTTCGTTCTCATGTTGAGACTTACCTCGCTGATCGCGCAAATGAAGATTGGTTGATAATTCGGAAAGCTGGTAGGGAATTTATCCGTAAACGACATACGATTGGCTCTCGTCTGAGCATGCTTGAAGTGCACGTGCGGCAATGGCAAGGCAGACAGTAAGCATGGAAGACAGTAAGCATGGAAGATAACAGCCAATTAACTGATGCTGAATTTTGGTTGGCAAAACAGCCTGCGCAAATCCGGTTGCCACAAGGGGGCACAAGGCCGAACTGGTTTAAGCATGTAGCACACTATTTACCGATTGCGCCGGCCTGGAGATGTTTGGAGGTGGGCGTTGTGCCGGGAAGCACGCTCTTGTTTTTTGCTGACAAGCTAGGTTATTTGTGTACAGGTATTGATTTTTCACCCCGGGTACATCAATTGAGGGATGTTTTTGCAGCGCGTGGAGTGACGGCCGAATTTATTCAGGCTGATTTTCTGACCTGGAACCCAACTGAAAACTTCGATCTGGTCTATTCCTGTGGCTTCATTGAGCATTTTGAGAATTACGAGCAAGTGATTGGAAGACATTGGACATTAGTCCGGCCTGGAGGGCTTATGTTGCTGACAGTGCCTGCTTTAAGTCTGGTACAAATGTTGAGCCGAAAAGTATTTTATGAAAAGGCCAAAATGCAAGAGGTATTGGAATCACATAACTTAGAAATTATGAATCTTTGTCGCTTGGAGCAAGTAGTTAAAGGCTTGGCGAGTAGCGAGGTTCTTGTTGCATCCTATACATCAGAAATGGAGTTCTGGTTTAGGCCTAAGTCCCCTGGTGTGCGCTGGTGGACCAGGCCATTGTTCTATCCTTTGCGGGCTATTGAAAAAATCGTTCATCTGGTTGGTATTTCTAGCCAGTGGTATTCGCCAGTAGTGCTTGTATTAGCCAGGAAAGCTTATTGATAGGAAGTATACGTCGGATTTTTCAACGATAAGATGTTGAGTTCAATAAGCGGTGAAATGATAATTGGAATTCAGCCAGATCGCATCGGCGAAGAAAGTTACTCTGATAAATGGAGCCAATTTTTAAAGGCTCGAGGAATAACGACGCGTTCGTTAGATTTGCTAGGCCCAGATGTTCTGACGCAGGTAGAATCCTGTCAGGGCATTATGTGGCGTTGGGCTCACAATCCACAGGACAAACAATCAGCCAGACGCATTCTATATACGATTGAGCACAATCTAGGCATTCCTGTTTATCCTGACAGTAGCACCGCCTGGCATTACGACGAGAAGATCGCTCAATACTATTTACTGCAAACCTTAGAGGCACCCGTACCAAAGACTTGGTTATTCTGGAACCATGAAGAGGCGTTGGCATGGTCACAGACTGCGCCATACCCAATCGTATTTAAGTTATCGGCCGGGGCAGGATCGGCCAATGTATTAAAGGTCACTGCTAGAAAAGAAGCGGTATCGCTAATTGAAAGGGTTTTCAGGCAAGGTATTTTCCCATACGCTTTAAATGACCTGCCAAATACCCGGCGTTGGCCTCGCTCGGGAAAACAGCTAAAGGCGCTGATTGGCCGCTCGCGGGCTGCCTGGCAGTATGTCTGGGCAAAGGAGTATCCACCGTTGCACCCGGTTTGGTGGCAGCCGGAGCGTAACTATGCTTATTTTCAAGAATTTTTACCTGGAAACTACTTTGACACGCGAATCACTGTGATTGGTGACCGCGCCTTTGGTTTCCGACGCCTGAATCGATCTGGTGATTTTCGCGCCTCTGGAAGCGGTCTTATTGATAACGATCCTGCGGCCATTGATCTCCGCTGCATTGAGATCGCATTTCAAATATCGCGGCGTGGTAAATTTCAGTCGATGGCTTACGATTTTTTGTATGGTCAAGGTGAACCTTTAATTGGTGAGATTAGTTATGCCTTCGCTGATTGGGCCGTGCATGAGTGTCCTGGTCACTGGCGGGAAGATCTGAGTTGGGTGGACGGACAAATGTGGCCAGAAGAAGCTCAGGTCGAAGATTTCATTAGCCGCATTCGGGGGCGTTAGCTTAATAGATTTATGCGTATTGGATTTGTTACTCCGGAATACGTTTTGCCAGATCGATGGGACGGCGGTCTGGCAAATTATTTACGTAAGGTCGGCGTTTCGTTGGCAGCACGTGGGCATGCTCCAGCGGTATTTGTCCTGTCACAGCGCGATGCGCAATGGCAGGATGGACAGATTACTATCTATGAAGTAAAAAAGGTTGAAATTCAAGGACGAGCTAAGTTTCGAGGTTTCCATCGCGTCCTGGCGCAATATTTAAATGCGCGGCGACTGGCAACGGCCGTTTGGCGCATTCATCGTGCGAAGCCACTGGATATTGTTCAGGCTTCGAGTTATATGGCACCTGGATATAAGCTTTTGGGAAACGACCGTATACCAATTGTTTGCCGTGTATCTAGTTATACGCCAATGCTTCGTTCCGCATTTGGGACGCAGCGCAATTCTGCCGCTTATTTAAGTGACTGGCTTGAAATCCGGCAGGTTCTAGACGCCGATGCGTCGTTTGCGCCGAGCCGATTCGTGGCCAATACTTATGAACGGGTTGAAGGTTTCCAGCCCAAAGTTATCCGATCCCCGCTATCACTGCCTAATGTTGAGCTCGATCCGTCATTTTATCATGCACATCTTGATGATAAAGCCTATCTTCTGTTTTTTGGCACGCTCAGCCGAATCAAGGGAGTTGACTTGTTAGCAAAGGTGATTCCAAAGATATTGCGCTGGCACACTGCTCTTTCTATTGTGTTCATTGGTCGTGACGATGGATTACCAGGTGGTCAGAAAATGTTTGACTACATAAGCGCCGAATGCCATTCGTTTGCGCATAAGCTGCATTATTGGCCTCCTTTGCCTAAAGATCAGCTTTACCCTATCATCGCCAATGCCATAGGCATTGTCATGCCCTCCCGGGTAGACAACTATCCCAACGCCTGCCTGGAAGCGCAGTCATTGGGCGTGCCAGTAGTCGGGACTGATAGTTCTAGCCTTGAGGAAATGATTGTTGATGGTGAGACGGGCTTTCTAGCTACAAACGGCGACTCCAAGAGCCTATGTGAGGAAATTGAGCGTCTACTGGATTTATCAGCCGCGCAGAGTGAGCAAATGAGGAAGAATATTCTGGCTGCCAATCAAGCAATCAGACGGGAAGATCGAGTTGGACAGTTGACAGTATTTTATCAGGAGACCATTGATTCCTTCCATACGAGGGCATGATTTGCGATGTGTGTAGAGATCACGGTAGCGATCTGTACGTATAATCGGGCTGATATGTTGGATGGAGCACTGACAAGTTTATGCACGCAAGCTGTGTCGGCCAATTGCTTTGAAATCTTAGTAATAGACAATGGCTCTTTCGACAACACCGCAGCGTGTGTTCAGGGCTGCAAAAAGAAATATCCAAACCATACTATTCGAATGGTATTTGAAGCCACAATAGGATTAGGATGGGCGAGGAACACGGCAATTCTACAAGCTGAAGGTCGCTATGTTGCTTTTCTTGACGATGATGCCCGGGCGCAACCGGACTGGTTAGCACAAGCCCTGGCTATTTTGAGGAAAGAGCCAGAGGCCTTGATTTGTATTGGCGGCCCTATCCAACCTTTTTATACAACACCCAAACCTGTTTGGTTCAAGGATGATTATGAGAGTCGATCTTGGGGCAAAAAGGCGCGGCGGCTCAACTCCGGAGAATCCTTTTCAGGCTCAAATATGATCTGGCGCAAGACGAGTTTGCAGGCTATTGGCGGTTTCACGGGACTGCTAGGCGTTAAGGGAGAAACCCTATCGATTGGCGAAGAAACAGATGCTTTCATGAGGTTATGGCAACAAGTTGACGAACCGCTTTTATTTTATTCGCCTACATTGCGGGTGCGGCATTGGGTACCATCTTTCAAAATGAAGGTTTTATACCGGCTTAAAAGAGCTTTCGTTGCCGGCCAGGTAGCGGTACAGTTGAAGAAACAGCCTGGATGGCGATGGCGCTTGTTTTCATTGCTTAGAGGCATACGCGATCTGATGCTAAATACTTACCAGGCGATATGCCATTTCAGACAACACACGTATTGGCAAAATTGGTTGGTGGAGGAAGGGCAGCCTGTAATGATTAAGCTAGGAATTATACTGGCCAGTGTGGGCGTCAATATTCAAGCAAGGCAAAAATAGCCGCACGTCAAATCTGGAACATGGAACCATTTCGGACACCGGTCGTTTTGATTATCTTCAACCGTCCTAATACAAC
>JAACFF010000399.1 GCA_009937635.1 Chloroflexota bacterium | reverse complement strand
GCTTGAATTACGAGGAGAAGTTCGCACGCGCCGCCATAAATGTAAAGCAACCTTTCCAGGTTGCGATCAAGCTAGAAAGCTTGAATTACGAGGAGAAGTTCGCACGCGCCGCCATAAATGTAAAGCAACCTTTCCAGGTTGCGATCAAGCTAGAAAGCTTGATTTACGAGGAGAAGATCAGTGACCCCACAAGCTCACTACAAACCGTTGCAATTTGAACGACTCGATACGGAAACCCAACTGCGACGTTCTCGCGAGTTCTTGGCGCAGATGCGGAAGCGGCGCACCGTACGTCAATTCTCTACCGATCCTGTACCATTTGAACTGATCGAGAATGCCATTGCTGTGGCCGGAACCGCGCCATCTGGCGCCAATCAACAACCGTGGACCTTTGTCGTCGTCAGCGACCCGGCGGTCAAACGCCAGATCCGGGAAGCGGCCGAAGAAGAAGAGCGCGCCTTTTACGAGGGCCGGGCCCCGCAAGAATGGTTGGATGCGCTGGCTCACCTGGGAACCGATGAGATTAAGACCCATTTGACCGACGCCCCTTATCTTATCGTCTGTTTCCGGCAGCCGTTTGGCTTTCGCGTCGATCTGGAAACGGGAGAAGCGCGCAAAATAAAGCATTACTACAGTGATGAATCCATGGGCATTGCCGTGGGCATGTTATTGTCCGCCTTGCACATATCAGGTTTGGTCACCCTGACCCACACCCCCAGCCCCATGCGTTTTCTTGCAGAGGTACTAAACCGGCCTGATAACGAGCGCGCCTACGTACTCATTCCCGCCGGCTACCCCGCGGAAAATGCCCAGGTGCCTGTAATCAGCAAAAAGCCCGTAGACGAAATCCTGGTTCACATAGAGTAGCTGACAGCTGACCGCTGTCTCCTGACACCTTTAAAGGAGCAATCGATGTCTAGAATAGTACGCGCCCCACGGGGCACACAGCTTACATGTAAAAATTGGTTGATCGAAGCCGCTTATCGCATGATTCAAAACAATCTGGATCCCATTGTGGCCTTCGACCCGGAGCAGTTGATCGTTTACGGAGGCCGCGGCAAAGCGGCCCGCAACTGGGAAGCGTTTGACGCCATTTTGCAATCGCTGCGCGAACTGGAACCGCATGAAACGTTGCTGGTGCAATCGGGGAAGCCGGTCGCTGTTTTTCAAACCCATGAAGACGCGCCCCGTGTGCTGATCGCCAATTCCAATATCGTGCCCGCCTGGGCTACCCAGGAAAACTTTGACAAGTGGGAACGGGAAGGGTTGATCATGTATGGCCAGATGACAGCCGGCAGCTGGATTTACATCGGCACCCAAGGCATCTTGCAGGGCACCTATGAAACCTTTGGTTCCCTGGCCCGCCAGGCAGGTTGGGACAATTTGCAAGGCAAGTTTGTGGTCACGGCCGGATTGGGTGAAATGGGCGGTGCGCAGCCGTTGGCGGTGACCATGAACGGGGGCGTCGGATTGTTTGTTGAAGTGGATCCGTGGCGGGCTGAACGACGCCTGGAGCTGCGCCAGGTAGATGCCATGAGCGATAATCTGGAAGAAGCGATGACCTGGGTTGAGGAAGCTGTACAGGCGAAGGAAGCGAAGTCGGTGGCCCTGGTCGGTAATGCCTCAGAAATTCTGCCCCAACTCGTGGCTTTAGATATTGTGCCTGACGTGGTTACAGACCAGACTTCAGCCCATGACCCCATGTACGGCTATATTCCGGCCGGTTTATCCTTGCCAGAGGCGGACGCCTTGCGCATAAGCGATCCCGACGAATACCTGCGCCGGGCCATTGATTCGATGACAACCCATGTACAAGCGATGTTGGACTGGCAAAATAAGGGGGCGATAGTCTTTGACTACGGCAATAACTTACGCCAACGCGCCTATGACAATGGCTTGCAGGAAGCTTTTAACTATCCTGGCTTTGTCCCCGCTTACATCCGCCCTCTCTTTTGCGAAGGCAAAGGGCCTTTCCGCTGGGTGGCGCTTTCTGGGGATCCCCAGGATATTTATGCCACCGATCAGGCCATCCTCGACCTTTTCCCGGAGGATGAACATCTGGCGCGTTGGATCAAGATGGCCCAGCGCGACATCGAGTTCCAGGGCTTACCGGCGCGAATTTGCTGGCTGGGCTACGGTGAACGGGCCAGAGCCGGATTGAAATTTAACGAGATGGTCGCTTCCGGCGCAGTGAAAGCCCCTATCGTGATCGGCCGTGATCATCTTGACAGTGGATCGGTGGCCAGCCCCAACCGTGAAACGGAAGGCATGAAAGACGGTTCCGACGCCATTGCCGACTGGCCCATTCTGAACGCGCTGATCAATACCGCCAGCGGCGCGACCTGGGTCAGTTTTCATCATGGTGGTGGTGTAGGTATCGGTTACAGCCTGCACGCCGGGCAAGTCATCGTCGCCGATGGCACGCCGGCAGCGGCCAAACGCCTTCAACGTGTGTTAACGGTGGATCCCGGCATGGGCGTGGCCCGCCACGTGGATGCCGGCTACGAACGGGCGGTGGAAGTCGCCAAGGAACGGGGCGTCAAGATCCCCATGATGCAATAGAGGTTATCGCATACAATCATTTGACAAAATCAGCAAACCTACAGGAATTCCCACGCGCCACCGCGCACCACCAAGAATGAATATGAAATGGCTGACGGCTGATGGCTGACAGCTGACACCTATTTTCGGAGAAATAGCATGGCATGGATTGAAATTATCCCCGAAGACGAAGCGACAGGCAGGTTAAAAGAATTATATGACGTGTACTATGATGAATCTTGGGGCGGTGTGGATAATATCCTTAAGATTCATAGCTTGAACGCCAAGTCCCTTAAGACCCATTACGATCTGTACGCTCACCTGATGCGCGGCCGTTCCCCTTTGAGTCGCATCCAACGAGAGATGATCGCCGTTGCCGTCTCGGCCGCCAACCGCTGCCATTACTGAATACAACATCACGGAGCGGGTCTTCGTAAGCTGACGCAGGATGATGCTTTAGTAAAACAGTTGAAATCGGATTGGCGGCAGGCGGATCTTGGCGGGGCGGATCGTGCCATGTTAGATTACGCCGAGAAGTTAACCTTACGGCCGTGGGATATGGGTGAAGCGGATGTCATTGCCCTGCGTGAAGCCGGCTTCTCCGACACGGCGATCCTGGACATCAATCAAGTCACTGGCTACTATGCCTTTGTTAATCGCCTGGCCGATGGATTGGGGGTAGAGTTAGAAGGATTTTGGAGTGATACTGATGAAAAAGTATGATTTGGTCAAGATCCTCGTCGACGCTGACACGGAGCAATTCCTGGGGGCCACAATTTTTGGCGTTGGTGGAGATGAAATCATAAACATGTTTACCACCTTCATGTACACGAAACAATCTTTCAAGCTATTTCGCAAAGCGGTGCTGGCCCATCCCACCGTGGCCGAATTGATGCCATGGATTCTGGACGATCTAAAACCGCTCACACAGTAACGCATCTACTTGACCCGCATCGGACCATCTTTATGATATAGGTATGGCAATGGCCTCAAGGCAGCATTGCTACTGAGATGTGGGGGCGTATGTGGAAAAAGAGAGGATTCGCAAAGCGAAGACGATTCCCGCTAAAAACGAGGAGGTAACCAAAATGACAGACCCCATTACCGCCGGCATCATCGTCGTCTTAAGTAAATATGCTATCGACCAGGGAGCGGAGTTGATCAAGGAAGTGGGCCCAACGGCCGCCAAAAAAGCGGGCGAATTGCTCAAGACGGCGCTGGTCCATCTGCGTGGCAGCGCCAAAGGAGAAGTGGTCGCCGATGGCTTTGAGGAGGATCCAGAGACCTACGAAAAGCCGCTGGCCAAGGAGATGGAAACGGCCGTCCAGGCCGATCCCGATTTCGCCGCCCAGTTGGATAAGCTGTGGGCTGAGTACCAGGAAGCGGCCCAAGCATACAGTGGCGGCACCAGCTATCAGGCGACCGTGGAAGGTGGCGGTGCTGTTGCCCAGGGGGAAGGAGCTACGGCCGTTGGCGAGCGAGCGGTTAGCATCGGCGGTAACGTCGGCGGGCCCGTCATCACCGGCAGCGGCAATGTCATCCATACCGGCACATCACCTGGCTCCCCGGTGACGCTGCCGCCCACACTGGCGCCGCTGCGGGACAAGCTGGCCCGCTATTTCAACCGCGGCGAGTTGAAGGGACTCTGTTTTGACATGGGCGTCGCCGCCGACGATTTGCGCGGAGAAACACGTACCGAGCTGGCCCAGTCCCTGGTAGCGTTTTGTCATGAACGGGATCGCCTGGCGGAATTGGTGCGCCGCTGCCAGGCCGAACGGCCGCGCGTGGATTGGTCCCTGTCATAGCCGGACGGCATCTTAGGATGCCTACTACTCGTCAGGATTGAGAGTAGTGAGCATTCTCAAATGCGAACGGATAACAGAGGAAACCATATTGAGAATGCATTCTCTCAACTGAATTGCTACATGAACAGAATTCATCTGCCGGATTCGATCTATTATCTAACCACTGTTGTATACGGCCGTCTACCCATCTTCACGACCGCCAGCTACGTTGTTTCTGTGATCGATAGTCTAAACTTCTATCGTTACAAAAAAAAATACAAAATCTTAGGCTATGTCGTTATGCCGGATCATCTGCATCTTCTAATCTGGCTTCATGGTAATTCTACCATCTCTGAAATCATGCGTGATCTGAAAAAATACACGGCCGTGCGTATCATTCGCCAAGCGGAAGTGGAAAGCAGGCACAAGTGGCTGGCCGTATTTGAGCAGGCGGGAGCCATGACCAGGCGTAGTCAAAACAAAGTCTGGCAAGATGGTTTCTGGGATAAGATCATCTATTCGGACAAAATGTTACGGCAGAAATTAAATTACATTCATCGTAATCCGGTACGAGCCGGCCTTGTAGAAACAGCAGATGCATATCCTTATTCAAGCTTTCGGAGTTATATTGCAGGCGACGATTCCTTAATATTGATTGATAAGGATTGGTTGTAACGTTGTAAGCGGAGGTAAAGAGCGCCAACCGAGGATGCCGACTGCTCGTCAGGATAGAGAGTAGTAAGCATTCTCAAATGCGAACGGCGCAGGAGAAGACACGCCAACTGAGGATGCCGACTACTCGTCAGGATTGAGAGTAATGAGCATTCTCAAATGCGAACGGCGCAGGAGAAGACACGCCAACTGAGGATGCCTACTACTCGTCAGGATTGAGAGTAATGAGCATTCTCAAATGCGCACGGCGCAGGAGAAGACACGCCAACTGAGGATGCCTACTACTCGTCAGGATTGAGAGTAGTAAGCATTCTCAAATGCGAACTGCGAAGGTAAAGAGCGGCATCAAGGATGCCTGCTACGCTAATTGCATAAAATGCGAACGGCGAAGGTAAAGAGCGGCATCAAGGATGCCTGCTA
>JAACFF010000398.1 GCA_009937635.1 Chloroflexota bacterium | reverse complement strand
CAGATAGTCGACTTCAGAAATTGGTGCGCCGGCTGTTACTGTTATTGGCTTTCCTAATGGTCATCGGCCGTATTGTTCTGGTTGTATGGCGGCCCGTAGAATGGTCATTTCTTGGCCAATGATCGAACTCACCCAGGTTACCTACAGTTATCCGCAGACCGCGCGGTTGGCGCTGAACGATCTCAGCATCAACATCCCGGCCGGACAATTTTGTGCTGTGGTGGGTCCTAACGGAGCGGGTAAGTCTACGTTCTGTTATACGCTAACTGGTTTTATTCCCCATTACTATCGGGGTCAGTTGGAAGGCTTCGTTCGGGTTGCCGGATTTGAGATACCAGAGGTTTCCCTTGGAGAGTTGGCGGGGCAGGTGGGACTGGTATTCTCCAACCCGTTTAACCAGATCAGTGGTACGCGTTTTTCTGTTAGAGAAGAGATCGCCTTTGGCCTTGAGAACATGGGTATTCCGCGGGCAGAAATGCAGCTTCGAGTTGAAGAAGTATTGGCCCTTACTGGTCTTGAAAGACTTGCCGAACGATCGCCATATGCGCTTTCCGGCGGCCAGCAGCAGCGGGTGGCGCTGGCTTCGGTCCTCGTTATGCGCCCGCCGGTGTTGGTCTTAGATGAACCCACGTCACAGCTTGATCCGCTGGGTAAAAAAGAGGTTTTTGCGGTACTCGATGTGCTATCAAAAAGGAAAGATACCACCGTGGTTCTTGTGGAGCGTGAGCTGGAGTGGATCGCTTCTTTCGCCGAGCGGGTGTTAGTTATGGACAGCGGCCAGATAGTTGCTGACGGCAGACCACAGAATATCCTGGCCAGCGAAGCGCTGCTAGCGTTGGGCGTGGGCAATACGCGCTATACAGTTGCTGCACGACAGGCTGTCGCTCACAAACTGGCAACACCGGCTGAACCAATGCCGGTCACCCTTACCCAAACGCGGGAATTCCTAAGCAAGTGAAATGGATATAGACCTAAAGTTTGAGCAGGTAACCTTTGCCTATGAGCCCGAGGTGGTCGCTCTGCGCGACATCAATTTGTTCATCGGTTCCGGCGAAACTCTGGCCATAGTCGGCGAGAACGGAGCAGGAAAGAGCACCTTGGTCAAGCACCTTAACGGATTGCTTCAGCCGAATCAGGGCCGCATCCTGGTCGGCGGCTGGGATACCCGCCATCACACAGTGGCGCAACTTGCTCATCGCGTCGGCCTGGCTTTCCAGAATCCGGATGAGCAGCTTTTTAAGCGCACGGTAGAGGCAGAGGTTGCCTTTGGACCAAAGAATTTGGGATTCGATAGAGAGTTAATTAAGCAAGTTGTTGACGAGGCGCTAAACATGGTTGGCCTCGGCGAGGAGGCGCAGACACATCCTCATGATCTTCATTCGTCACGGAAAAGACTGGTAGCGCTGGCTGCAACAGCAGCCATGCGAACGCCTGTTGTGATCCTAGATGAGCCCACAATGGGCCAGGATGCGCATGGTGTGCAGCGGGTCAGCGAAATTGTAAGCGTACTGCGTGATGAAGGTCGCACGGTTATTGCCATTTCGCATGATATAGATTTCTGCGCCGATAACTTTGATCGTGTGGTGGTCATGGCTAAAGGGCAGATTATACTTGACGGTACCCCCGACACTGTTTTCGCCGAGCTAGATTTGCTTGCTGAAACGCAAGTAGAGCCCCCACAGTTGACGCGACTGGCTGCCGCTCTTGATCTGCCAGGAACTCCAACTAACTTGCATTCCTTTCTAGATCGCTTAGCTGAACAACGAGGGACGGAGGTATAAGCAATGGTCGTGGTGCTTGGCAACCTTATCACCGACGTTGTATTTTATATCGAAAGCTTTCCAGTGCCGGCACAGGCGCTGCAAGGTGTGTCACGAGTGGACATGGGTCCAGGCGGCGGATGTAATGTGGCCATCGTCGCCAGTCGCTTTGGTCGTATGACAATTTGTCTCGGCGAAGTAGGCGACGACGTCTTTGGCAAAGTTGTCCTTGCCGGACTTTCGCGAGAAGGGGTGAATACGGACTTTATTGCCGTGACTGAGGGACAGACCCCTGTTGCAGGTGTACTTGTCGACCCGGCCAGCGAGCCCGCCTATCTGGGTTATCCAGGCACATCTCAATTAACGAAGACGCCAGTTTCATGGGTGAATATCCTTAATAGGGCGGAGGCAGTTTTCGTGGATGGGTGGATCGAGCATGCCACCACGGAGCTGCTCATCTCCGATGCCGTATCAATAGCACGGGAAGCGCGTGTACCTATCTTCTTTGACCCGGGGCCGGGTAATCCGCGACAGGACAACCGTTGGCACCGGCTTGTGGCGCAGAAATCAACGGTTCTCCTGGCAAATGAGGCCGAAGTGGAGAACTTGACCGGGACAACGGATTCACTGGAGGCAGCCAGAACAGTTCTGAAATGGGGCAATGAGCTGGTTGTCGTGAAACGGGGAGCCAAGGGAAGTTATTTATTAACGAAGTCCGAGGAAATTGAGAGTCACGGGTTTCCGGTCATCGCTCGCGACACGACCGGTGCCGGCGACAGCGTCGCAGGTGCTATTATCCATGGCTACCTTCTTGGCCTGTCTCTGGTTGATCTGGGGCTGTTAGGCAATGCTACTGGTGCAGCCAAGGTGCAGAAAATTGGCACCGGCCATAACCTGCCGTCACCGCAAGGTGTACGAGAGGTTCTGACATGTTTTGGCAAGCATGTGAAACTCGACTAAATTACTCGCGAAGGTGAGGAGGATCGCAGTACGGATACGTGCGCGATTGATGGTAGCAATGCACCAGCCTCTGTTGGCGAGGGGGTTTGACTCTGGTATTTACTGATCCCACTTGTTCAGCGCGTCAATCGACGCTGGACATGAACTCGACATGTTCACCCGACTCCATGTAGATCACACGTTCAGCGATATTGGTAGCCCGGTCGCCAATGCGTTCCAGATCATGGCCGACCCATAGTAAGAACGTAGCTCGACGAATGTAGTCGTCATCACGCATTTCCACCATAGTTTCGCGAAATAGCTTGCGATACTGGCGATCAATCTTATCGTCTTTGGTCATCATGGAATAGGCGAGGTCTTCGTCCCGCTTGACATAGGCGTCAACGGCCGTGCGCACCATATCTTTGGCACGCTTGGCCATCTTAGGTAATTTGTGCAACGATTCGATCTCTTCTTCACCTTGCATTCGTTCAACCAAGGAGGCTATTCCCGAAGCATGATCGCCGATCCGCTCTAATTCAACAGCGATATGAATAGCAGCTACCACCTGGCGTAAATCAGTGGCCATTGGCTGCTGGGTGGCCAATATTTGCAACGCTTCATCTTCTACGGCGTAGCGCAGATCGTTTACGACCATATCTCCAGCAACGACTTCAGCGGCCATAGCTGAATCACGGTCGTAAAGCGACGCCATCGACTTTTCGATGGCGATATCGACCAGACTGCTCATCTTTAGTAGCTGCTCATTCAAGGTATTTAGTCTGCTGTCTAGTATGGAGCGTTGCGGAAGGGTCATATTTCAATTACCTCACAATATGTCTGCGTAAGATATCTGTCATTTCCTTGTATTGTAAAGGCTCTTAGGTTTAACTTCAAGTGGTTGTCGGGTGGCGAGTGGCAGATTGGCGGGAGAAGCGTGAGCAACTTTGCATCTGCGATTCCTCTTAGGTAACATCGTGTGACCCGCCCGGTAGAGACTATCATAAGAGAGGTGAGATTGAATAATGAAACGAATTATCCCCATTTTGAGCTTGTTTGTTTTATTGGTGGCTGCATGTGCTCCTGCCGAGATAAGCGAGCAGGCTGACAGCGTGCAGAATGGCCCCAAGGTCACGGTCTACAGAGCGCCTACTTGAGGTTGCTGTGGCGATTGGATCGATTACATGGAGCAGAACGGCTTCACCATGCAGGTTGAGGATGTGCAAGACCTGAATGCGGTGAAGGATGAAAAACAAGTGCCTCCTTTTTTACGATCCTGCCACACGGCCGTCGTGGATGGCTATATTATCGAAGGACATGTATCCGTTGCTGATATTGAACGATTATTGAACGAGCGTCCTGATATTGCAGGCCTCGCTGTGCCAGGTATGCCGCCCGGTTCGCCTGGTATGGAGGTTGCCGGAGGTGAGGTTGCAGCCTACGATGTTATCGCATTTGATGCGTCCGGGAATACGGAGGTTTACGCTAGTTATGGACAATAGAGGTGTTATCAAAGATTTCGCAGATTTCGCAGATTGAATGATGTGAGAGCTGACCCGCGCAACATGGTGAAGTTTTCATTATTTATGGGTCATCTTCTTCGCGATTTTACCATTGCGTATGCGATTTCGCGGCTATGACAGGCCAAATAAAGTATCAAGATTAGAAATTCCCCAGCACTGGAAGGAAACATAGGGAGGCGATCTGATGGCAGAGCATTATCTTGACGACAGTGTAGTTCACGCGTTTTGGGATAGTTCCTATCCGCCGCGTATCGAGATAGAAACAGGCGATACGGTCATTTTCGAGTGTCGCGAGGCGGTCGATGGCCAAGTGACGCCTGATTCGGGCCACGATGCTGTAGCTAACCTGGATTTTTCACGGATTCACCCTCTAACTGGACCCGTTTTTGTCAAAGGAGCCAAGCCAGGTGAAACCCTGGAAGTTGAAATCCTTGACCTGGAACATAAGGGGTGGGGATGGAACGGACATCTGCCGGGTTTTGGGCTGCTGGCTGATGATTTTGATTATCCGTTCGTCCAACATTGGCGCCTGGAAGGAGATAGCTGCTATTTCTGGGACAACGACAAGGTGGAGGTACCATTCGAGCCTTTTTGTGGTGTGATGGGCGTCGCTCCCAAAGAAGAAGGACGGTTGTCTACGATTCCGCCCCGACTAAACGGGGGCAATATCGACATACGTGGCCTTACCATTGGGGCGACCTTGTATTTACCGGTTCAGGTGGAAGGAGCGCTTTTCTCAACGGCCGATTGTCACGCGGCCCAGGGCGACGGCGAGGTATCGGGCACAGGCATTGAAACGCCCATGACGGCCACGCTGCGTTTTAACGTGCGCAAAGATCTGGCGATCAAGGAATTGCAGTTTAGCACGCCTAGCCCCTTAACAAAGGCCGATAGTAAGGGTTACTTCTGCACGACTGCCCACGGAGAGGATTTGTACGTGAATTCGCAGAATGCCTTACGCTATATGATAGAGTGGCTTCATATCGAACACGGCTTATCGCGCAGCGAGGCCTACTGCCTATGCAGCGCGGCGGCTGATCTGAAGATAAGTGAAATTGTCGATGCGCCCAATTGGATCGTATCTTGCTACATGCCTTTGAGCGTTCTGAAGTAGTGTGCTCTTGTAAACCATTTGCAGGCACTCAGCAGTCGAATATTCCGAGGGACACAGTGGCGGAGGTGTCTGGCAACGCATTTGAACTGACTAGCGGTCAAACCA
>JAACFF010000397.1 GCA_009937635.1 Chloroflexota bacterium | reverse complement strand
TTCTAAGAATGCTCACTACTCTGTTTCCAACTGAAACGAAACATACCCTTTGGTAAATCGTTTTTAAATATTAGCCTTCAGTAACGAGCTGCCCCTTATATGTCGTCAACAGACGTCGAACGACAACAGCCAAGAATACGCCCGCTATCATAGCCAGCGTCGTTGTTATACTACCCAATGATAGCAGCGGCACACCCACTAACGAATGGCCCAGATTACAGCCACCGGCAATACCGGCGCCGATGCCCATGAGCAGGCCACCCCCGGCAAGTTCCGCATACCGTCGTGCCGTTTCGCCCCGTAGCCAAAACGTGCCCGCGTAGCGAGATGCAAGTGTTGCTCCAGGTATCAGAAAAACAAGCGTCACAGGAATCCAGATTGATCCGCCGCTGCGCTGGCCTAAAAGGGCTTGAATAAGCCCTGAAGGAACCCCCGAGGTACCGTAAGTGTAATTTGACCCGCCCGCGCGAGCCAGCAACCAGGCCAGACTCATAAACAGACCCGTGGCAACTCCTAGAACCAGCCAGTTCCAGAGCTTGCCCCGGTTCTGTCGCGGGGCACGGATAAGATAAACGGCCGTCACCAAAGCCAATCCCAGCAACAGAACCACGCCTACTGGTCCCAGCATATTTAAAGCCGTGGCGCTTTCCCCACCAACAGTGATCGGCGATGCATTTAACGACTCTCGTATCGGCGCCAGAGGTCCAAGATAAGTGATGACATCGCCAAGCGCCCATGCTGCGAGCCCGATCAATGCGCCCAACATGCCGTGACCACTCTTGTAAAAAAGGCCAGTTACACAAGACGACGCAACGACCATGCCGACTCCAAATAATAATCCCCCCAAAACATTGGCCTGCCACGCAAAAGGCGGTATCCATGGTTCAATCCAACCCAACAAGATCATGCCCTGCACCAGAGGAATGCCGATCAGCAGCGCCAGCAGATAAGCGCGAAAGAGGTCCATCTGCCTCGGTCTGCGGATAAGTCCGCGCCATGTACTGTGGAAACAGAAATCTCCACGCTCAAAAATAGCGCCGATCCCAAGACCAGCAATAATGGCTAGAACAAGTGTCATCTATAATTCTCCCATGCCTTTACGCGTTGTGGTCCTGGTTAATGAAAATCCGCATGTACCTTGGAATATGACCACAGATCAAACAATCTACACAATCCGCGAAATCGCTTGAACGCGAAGCAGTCGCCCGACAAGATTCTCTTTGCCGGTAGAGTAAAGGGTATGACAAATAGCAAACGTAATCTACATTACTGAAACCAACTCGCCTTACCCGCTTGTAATGCTCCTGTAATTGTACGCCGTCATAAACTATCCGTCAGCATACTACCACCTCGTAATCCCCATCGCTTTGAAATCACTTTCGCGCTCATCCGTAAAACGAAACAAGCCCACAATTGCTGCAATGACTAACAAGCCCAACAGCGGCACCCATTCCAAACGGCGTACCCATTCCAACTCGCCAAAATTAAGGGGATCAAGATAGGTAAAATAGGAAAATATGAGCGCCCCGCTAAGGTAGAGCCAGGGTGCCACAAGCAGCCAGCGCCATGAGTGTTCTGTCTCGGAAGGTCCGAGGAAAGGAACAAACGCCAACAAGATCAGGATGTACCAGGGATGTAGCGTTGGCGTCAGCAACACGTAGCCTATCAAAGGGATCGCCATCAGGCGCAAGGCCGCACGATTGCTTTGCCGCGTTCGAGCCAACCACCACACGGCCGTAACCAACAGCACGAAAACAACAGCCACAATTCCCTTACTTACAGTAGCCGGATCTGCCAACCCCTGATTTCCAAGGGCCACCTCCAGCCAATGGAATAGTCCGCTGTTGAAATTCCACTGCTCGCCATAAATGCGCAATGCGCCAAACAGACCTCTGCCATCCAGCTCGCCCGTCAAACCCCAACCCGCCTGCCAGCCAAAAGGAAGAAGCAGGATCAAGAGTAAACCTCCAAATAGAACCCTCTGCCACCAATTCCAGAACCAAAAAAGAACAGGCAGCAGAAGCACAGGCAATATCTTTGTCAACGTCGCCAAAGCCAAGAAAACCGGCGAAAAGAATTGTGAATAATTTATTCTGAATAGTGAATTACTAATGTTCACAATTCTCTCCCCTCGCCCACTGCCCGCTATCTTCTGCTTGACCGTTGGCTGCTGGCTGTTGACTGTTATCTGCTGGCTGTTCACTATTGGCTGTTCACTGTTGGCACTTGACTGTTTACTCTCCTTCAAAGCAAAATAAACTGCCAACAAGGCCAACAGCAACATCCAGCTATCAACATGCGCGCCATGTGCTACCTCCACGATGACCAGCGGGTTCCACAGATAGATCAACAGCCGCCGTGCAGGCAAGGTGGCAAGCACCAGGAGCCGGGCCAAAAGCCAGGCGCCGGCCAGATCGAAAAAGACCATAATGATCTGCAAGAACAGGGGACGCAGAGGAAGGACGGCCGTTACCCCAAAGAAAACTCCTTGAGCGACAGGCAAATAAGGGCTGGCCATCCATGCGTTATTAGCCAGCGCCCGCAGTGGAATATCCAGATAATCAAGCTCAGGTGCATTTATCGCGTATGCATAGGGGCTGACCCCCTCATTGGCCACATATCCGTCCCAGAGATAACGGTACACATCGTCCGAGAGGGTCGGAGTTGTTAATAGGAGCAGCAAACGAAAGCAGATCGCCGCGCCCCACATCCACCATTTTGACATGCCCCGTTTTTCAGCCCAAACCAGCGCGCCCAAATAGGCGAAGAAAGCGATCAGATACCAACCAATAGTCTGTGGGGTGCGCGAAGCGCGTAAAGTCCCATACAGCCAATCCATGCCCACCAAGCCGGCATAGGCCACAACACTCACAGCAATAAAGAGGTACAAGCCCCAATCTCGTCTAAATCTTCCTAATACACGCATACATTTTTGGAAACACGACCTACGCAGCATTAATATTCATAAGAACACGGGCCGAGATAACTCTGATTCAAGCAAGATTTCTAAATGATTTGACGACTCAAACTGCGAAAATCTGCGTCCGCTTCAAAACGCAAACAAGGTGAGGTAAGAATTAATCCGCTGACGCTGTCAATAGAGAAGAACGACGGGCAAATACATTCTTCTTTTCTTCATTTCCTCCTTGAAGCGTCGCGTTGCAAAACGCGGCGCTTCGCGTTTCCCACTGTATTTGGCAGATGCCCGGCACAAGCGCCCTAGCTACCTACACTGGCAGAGCATCCAGTTCATCATTCAAAGCCTGAAGTTCAGCCTGTGCGCTGGAGATTTGCGCTTGTAGATCGGCTTGACGACCATCACCCGCCGCTGTCTGCATCAGTTGGTAAGCAAGCTGCTGCAATCTAAACTCGATGTCCTCAATCGCCCCTTGCAGAACATATCGCCGGTGTCGCAGCTCACGCTGCTCCTTTTTGCTCACAGGCGGTGGAACGAAATCGCTGACCCAGTCCAACTCCTCTTCTACCCTACTTTCAACGGCTGCTTCAAAGGGCAAACCCTGCTTTTCAGCTTCGCGGAATCGTAGGTACGCCTCGAAATCACCCTTAAATACATGCAGTCGGCCGTCTTCAATTTGCCAAATCTGGTTGGCCAGCCTATTTACCAGATAACGATCGTGTGAGACCAGCACGATCGTTCCCTCGAAACGTTCCAGCACCGCCTGCAATATCTCTTGCGAAGGAATATCTAGATGGTTTGTCGGCTCGTCAAGCAGCAGGAGATTGGCCCCATCGGCGGCCAGTAAGGACAAAGCTAAACGGCCTCTTTCACCGCCGCTGAGGGCGCTGATTTGCTTGAAAACGTCCTCGCCACGGAACAAATACGCTGCGAGATAATTGCGAGCATCTTCCTCAGACATCGGCTTATGTGCCAGCAATTCGTCAATAACGGAATTGCGGCTGTTGAGCTGTTCGTGCGCCTGGGCGAAGTAGCCAACTTGCACCCCATCGCCTAGCTTGAACGATCCCTCCAACGGCCGTATCTCGCCAAGAACCGTGCGCAGGAACGTGCTTTTGCCGCTGCCATTCGGACCTAGAATAGCGGCACAATCCAACCGCTCCAATTGCAGCGGATCCGTCTTGATGAGCGGCTTATTTTCATAGCCAATCGTCACCCTGCGTGCACGTAGCACGCTGCGCGCGCTGCGTTGCTCAGCATGCAGGCGAATATGCAGCGGTGGAGGTCCGTCACCGGGCAGCCTTAGTGCCCGCAGCCGGCGGGCGGCCTGGTTGGCGCTGAATGGTCGCACACGACCTCCAATCTCCAACCAGCTTTTACCCTCTTTTCCACTCACGCCAACCTGCTCGATCAGCACAATATCCCGGGTCAAACGTTTCAGCTTACCCTTGGCGATGTCTCGCTTCCCGCCGGCGATATGTTTACGGATGAAAGCAAGCTCATTTTCCAACCGCTCCTTTTCTGCTGCGAACACCCGCTGCTCACGTTCCCAAGCATCTCTTCGTTGGCGGACATAATTGCTGTAATTGCCACGATAGGCTGTCAAGCCTTGTCTGTTCATATCCCACACCTGGCTGATCACAGCGTCGAGAAAATAACGATCATGACTGACAATTATCAGCGCACCACTCCAGTTTCGCAGCGTACGTTCCAGCCATTCCACTGCTGCCATGTCCAGGTGGTTGGTCGGTTCGTCAAGGACCAAAAGATCCGGTTTTTCTAGCAGCAGACGGCCCAATAGCACGCGTGTCTTCTGCCCCCCGCTTAGATGCAATAATGGCGTATCCCACTCCTCTGGCGCAAACCCCAGACCTTGCAGCACGCGCTTGATTTCAATCTGGTAGCGATAGCCGCCGCCGACCTCAAATTGTTCCTGCAAACGGCCGTATGTCTCAAGCAGCTCCACCGAGCTGTCCCCTGAAGACATGGCCGTTTCCATATCATGCAGCTCCACCTCTCGATCGCGCAGATCACCAAAGACTGTCAACATTTCTTCGTAAACGCTGTTTTCCTGCCCCGCAAAAGCCAGCACAGCTTCCTGTCGCAGGGTTCCTATGGTCAAATCCTGGGCGCAGTCGACCTGGCCACTGGTTGGTTCTAGCTGGTTTGCCAACAAGAGCAATAGCGTCGTCTTACCCACCCCATTAGGCCCCACCAGGCCAACACGATCGCGCGCCTCTAGCTTCAGGTTGATATCTTCAAACAGATCGTCAGCGCCAAAAGCATGGCCCAGTTCAGTAGCAGTCAAAATAGGCATAGTTGGAAAAGTTTAAGTAGATCAGAGTTATTCCGGCAAGGCAGGTTGCGCGCTTCACATCCCCTAGCCGTATTTATTAATTACCCGTTCCAGTGCGTCCAAACCTCGTTCCAGCGCTTCCATCTCCGGTCCAAAGCTGATACGGCAATATTCACGGTATCGAGCGTACGTTCGTCGACGCTCCGGATTGACGTCGAAAAAGACACCTGG